>CANGUJ010000362.1 GCA_947456845.1 Burkholderiales bacterium
GCCCGACCAGGTTGGCATAGGTGGGGTTGTCCTCGCGCAGGATGGGCACGCTGCGTTCTTGCTCCGCCTCCGCGCGGCCGCCAGGGGCGGGGCCGCCCCCGCCCAAGCCCGCCTGGTGATTCTTGTCGACCAGGAGGTTGACGCGATAGCGCCGCGTCGCCGGCAACTCCGCCGCGACCCCTGCCGCCAGGCCCTCGATGGCCTGCTCGGGGCGTTTCTGGAATATCTCCGCGTTTTTGACCACGTCACGCCTGACCGCCTCGAGATAGTTGACCACCTCGGGCAGGTCGGCGTTGCGGCGCACCAGTTCGTCGACCAGGCTGCCGACGGCGAACATCGTCACCTCCTCGTTGAGTTTCTTGATCTGCTCGAAGCGGGCGCGGCGCCAGCCGGCGGTCTTGAGGATCACCTTCTGCAGGTTCTGCTGCTCGCGGTTGATCGCCGCGGCGATGCGGTCCTTCTGTTCCTGCGGCAGCTTCTCGAAATCCTCGGCCGCCAGCACCTCGTGGTTCCTGAGCGGCGCGAACGAGAAGCCCGCCGGCGTGCGCAGCAGCGCGATGTCCTGGCTGGCGGCGTCGCGCGCGACCTCCTCGAAGGCCTGCTGCTGCAGTTCGTTGAACTCGTGGTCGATCTGCTCCACCCGGGCGCGATACTCGTCGGTGTCGAAAGCGGCCGGAATGGTCGACTGCAATTCCTCCACCAGCCGGTCCATCGCGTCGCGCAATTCGACGCCGCGGCCGTGCGGCAGACGCAGCGCGTGGGGGCGCTGCGGATCGGCGAAATTGTTGACGTAGCACCAGTCGTCGGGCGCGAGCCCGGACGGGGCGGCGGCGGCCAGCAGGCGTTCGACCACGCTGTGCTTGCCGACGCCCGGGGAACCGAGCACGAACAGGTTGAAGCCTTCGAGCTGCATGCCCACGGCGAAGTCGATCGCGGCCACCGGGCGTTCCTGCCCGAGCACCACCTGCGGCCCCGCCGCCGGGTCGGCCGTGGTGTCGAATTCGAATACGCCGGGGTCGCAGCGGGTGCGCAGTCGCTCCGGCGCCAGCGCGGCCGGCAGCTTCAGGGCGTCGCTCATCGGCCGCTCCCCCGGCGAAGCGGCGCGGCGCGGCGCGGGCGTGCGGAATCGTCTTTGCGGTGGTTCATCGGCTCGCTTTCATGGTTGGCTGCAAGGATGGCGTGATGGCGGGCGGCGGTATTGACATGCGTCAAAGCCGTTTTCCGGCATTGCCGCACGCTTGCACGAAACGCGCCGCACGCGCGCCACCGGAGAGACAGCATGGGCCAGGACCAGCCGCGCAGCAGGGTCACCTTCATCACCAGCCACTATCGCGTCATGGGCTACGTCGAACTGCTGCCCGGCGCGCGGCTCACCGACTTCATGCTCGAGTCCGGTCCGTTCATCGCGGTGGTCGATGCCGAGATCACGGATCCGGCTGGCAGCCTGATGCGGCGCGAGCCGTTCCTCGACATCAGTCGAGCGCACATTCAGATGGTCATCCCGGGCCACTGAGAGCGCCCGTCGCCGACGCACAAGGAGGGTTTGCCGATGGGCCGCTACATCCGATTTTTCGACCAGATCGGCAGCGCCGACCTGGCGCTGGTGGGGGGCAAGAACGCCTCGCTCGGCGAAATGGTCTGCGCCCTGTCGGCCGAGGGTGTGAAGGTGCCCAACGGCTTCGCCGTGACCACCGATGCCTATCGCCATGTGCTGCGGTCAAGCGGCGCCGGGGCGGCGCTCGAGGAGGCGCTGCGCGGGCTGGACCCCGACGACATGCGGGACCTGGCCGAGCGCGGGGCGCGCGCCCGCGCCATCGTCTATGGCGCGCCGTTGCCGGACGACCTCAGGGCCGAGATCAGCGCGGCCCATGCGCGGCTCTTGGACCAGTATGGCGCGTCGCTGAGCCTGGCGGTGCGCAGCTCGGCCACCGCGGAAGATCTGCCGGGCGCAAGCTTCGCCGGTCAGCTCGACAGCTTTCTCAACGTGCGCGGCGACGCGGCGCTCGTGGAGGCCTGCCGGCGCTGTTTCGCCAGCCTGTTCACCGACCGCTCCATCCACTACCGGGTCGACAAGGGATTCGACCATTTCCGCATCGGCGTGTCGGTGGGGGTGATGAAGATGGTGCGCTCCGACATCGCCTCCTCGGGCGTGATGTTCTCGCTCGATCCGGAAAGCGGCTTTCGCGATGTCGTGCTCGTCAGCGCCGCCTACGGCCTGGGCGAGAACGTGGTGCAAGGAAGCGTCGATCCGGACGACTTCTACGTCTTCAAGCCGACGTTCGAGGCCGGCAGGCGCGCGATCCTGCGGCGTTCGCTCGGCAGCAAGAAGCTGCGCATGGTGTGCCGCGAGGGGGGCATGCGCGAGGCCACCGCCAATGTGCCGACCACGCCCGCCGAGCAGGCGCGCTTCTGCCTGACCGACGCGGAGGTGCTGAAGCTGGCCGACTATGCCATCCGCATCGAGCGCCACTACAGCAGGCTGGCGGGCGCGCCGCGGCCGATGGACATGGAATGGGCCAAGGACGGCATCGACGGCGAGCTCTATGTGGTGCAGGCGCGGCCGGAGACGGTGATGTCGCAGCAGGCCGGCGGCTTCATCGAGGAATTCCGGCTCACCGGCCAGGGGACGCTGCTCGCGTCCGGGCGCGCGGTCGGCGAGCGCATCGGCAGCGGCGACGCGCGGGTGATATCGAGCCCGGCGCAGATCGGCGAGTTCCGCAGCGGCGAGGTGCTGGTGACCGACGCCACCTCCCCGGACTGGGAGCCCATCATGAAGCGCGCGGCGGCGATCGTCACCAACCGCGGCGGGCGTACCTGCCACGCGGCGATCGTCGCCCGCGAGCTGGGCATCCCCGCGGTCATCGGCGCCGGGAACGCCACCGCCCGCCTGGCCAACGGCGCGCCGCTCACCGTGTCCTGCGCGGAGGGCGATATCGGGCGGGTGTATGCCGGCCGGCTCGACTACGCGGTCGAGCGCACCGATCTCAAGGCGCTTGCACGGCCGCAGACCGAGGTGATGCTGATCGTCGGCAACCCCGACAGCGCCTTCAAGACCAGGATGCTGCCCAACGACGGCGTCGGCCTGGCGCGCATGGAATTCGTGATCAGCGAATACATCCGCGTCCATCCGATGGCGCTGGTCCACCCGGAGCAGGTGGCCGACGCGGCCGAGCGCGAGCGTATCCTGGCTTTGACCGCGGGGCATGCCTCGCCTGCCGCGTACTTCATCGAACGGCTGTCCGAGGGTATCGGGACCATCGCCGCGGCGTTTTATCCCAAGCCGGTGATCGTGCGCATGTCCGACTTCAAGACCAACGAGTACGCGGGGTTGCTGGGCGGGCGCTGGTTCGAGCCGCAGGAGGACAACCCGATGCTCGGCTTCCGCGGCGCGGCGCGCTACACCCACCCGGCCTACGCGGAGGGCTTCGCGCTGGAGTGCGCGGCGATGAAGCGCGCGCGCGAGGAGATGGGCCTGTCCAACATCAAGCTCATGATCCCGTTCTGCCGCCGTGTCGAGGAGGCGCGCCGCACGGTGGAGCGCATGGCCGAACTCGGCCTGCGGCGCGGCGCGGACGGCCTGGAGATCTACGTGATGTGCGAAATCCCCAACAACGTGATCCTGATCGACGAGTTCGCCAAACATTTCGACGGTTTTTCCATCGGCTCGAACGATCTCACCCAGCTGACCCTGGGCGTGGACCGCGATTCGGCGCTCGTCGCCTTCGACTTCGACGAGCGCGACGCCGGCATGCAGGAAATGATGCGGCTGGCCGTGCAGGGGGCCAGGCGCAACGGCAGGCATGTGGGCATCTGCGGCCAGGCGCCGTCGGACTACCCCGAAATCGCCGAGTATCTGGTGCGTCTGGGCATCGATTCGATCAGCCTGAACCCGGACTCGGTGGTGCGCGCCACCCGCCGCATCCTCGACATCGAGCGCGAACTCGGCAAACCGCCGCGCACTTGACGCAGGTCATGAAGCGCGGCGCCGGCGCGGTTAATCTTTTTCCATCGGGCCGCGGCCTGCAATTTCAACATCGATTTCAACTTCAACATCAGTTGCAACATCAACTTTTCAATGGGAGCGCATGACATGGAAACAGCACAAGGCGGGGCCGGCAGCGGTGCGGGCGATCGGTTGACGGGCGAGTTGCGCGCCCTGCTGGCGACCGCCGAAGAGGTGCTCGAAAACACCGCCGGCCAGGCCGGCGAAAAGGCGGCGGCGGCGCGCGCCCGGCTCGAGGCGGCGCTCTCGCCGCTCAAGGCCAGGCTGAGCGAGGCCGAGACATCGGTGCTGCGGGTGGCGCGCGAAAAGGCCGCCAGCGCCGACCTGTATGTGCACAAGCATCCCTGGCAGTCGGTCGGCATGGGCGCCGCGGTCGCGGCGGGGGGCGGCTTCCTGCTGGGAATGCTGATCGGGCGGCGCTAGGGCCCGCGCCGCGCCCGGTCA
>CANGUJ010000363.1 GCA_947456845.1 Burkholderiales bacterium
GGCCGCCAAGGAAGCACTGGTGCGGGTGGCGGTAACCCGCCAACGCACGGTTGGCCAACTACCGGCACCGGCCATGCAGGTGACCCTGAAGCGCGCCAGCGCCGCTTCATCCTGGCGCATCTACGAACTCCGGACCGACGGGGTGGATGTGGTCAAGCTCTACAGCGCCAATTTCGATGTGGTCATCGAGCGCAACGGCGGAATCGAGGGCCTGATTCGCGCGCTTGCCGAGCGCAACCTGCTCAATTCCGGTGTGGTCCTTGCGAAGCCGCCCCCGGAGACGACGGAATAACGGCCCGGCAGGCGGCCGGGCGGCCTGCGCTCGAGTCCGGCATGCGCCGCAACAACTTTTGAACGACGGAGATATCCCTATGGGTAAGCTTGACGGCAAGGTCGCCATCGTGAGCGGTTCCGGGCGCGGCATCGGCCGCGCCTGTGCAATCAAGCTCGCCAGCGAAGGCGCGCGGGTTGTGGTCAACGACCTCGACGCCGCCCCCGCGCAGGAAACCCTCGACGCCATCCGCGCGCTGGGCGGACAGGGCGTCGCGGTCATCGGCAGCGTGACCGAGAACGGCTTCGCGGAGCGTTTCGTGGCGACGGCGATCGATACCTGGGGCGGCCTGGACATCATCGTCAACAACGCCGGCTTCACCTGGGATTCGGTGATCCAGAAAATGTCCGACGAGCAGTTCGATGCCGTCCTGGACGTGCACTTGAAAGCACCCTTCAGGATCCTCCGGGCCGCCATCGGCTATATCCGCGACGCGTCCAAGCGCGACGCGGAAGCCGGGCGCGAAGTGTTCCGCAAAGTCGTCAACGTGTCTTCGATCTCGGGCACCCACGGCAATGCCGGACAGACCAACTATTCCACCGCCAAGGCGGGCATCACCGGCATGACCCGCACGCTTGCCAAGGAGTGGGGCCGCTACAAGGTCAATGTCAACGCCGTCGCCTTCGGCTACATCGTCACGCGCATGACCCAGGCCGTGGACCAGCCCGGTACCACGGTCGATGTCGGCGGGCGCGCTTTGCCGGCCGGCATTCCGGCGCAACAGGTGCGCATGATGGAAGCCGGCATTCCGCTCGGGCGGGGCGGCACGCCGGAGGAGGCCGCAAACGCGATCTACCTGCTGTGTACCCCGGAAGCCGACTACATCAGCGGACATATCCTGATGGCCACAGGCGGCCTTTGACGCATGGGCCGGCCGAATTTCATCTTCATCATGGCCGACGATCTCGGCTATGCGGACCTCGGCTGTACCGGCGCACGCGATTGCAGCCTGGCGGGCGGGGTGTCGCCCAACCTGGACCGCCTGGCGCGCGAAGGCATGCTGTTCACCCATGGCTATGCTAACTCGCCGGTATGTTCGCCCACCCGCTTCGCACTGGCAACCGGGCGCTACCAGTATCGCCTGCGTGGCGCAGCCGAGGAACCGCTGGCCGCCAATGCCAAGGGAAATCCGCTGCTCGGCCTGCCGCCCGCCCATCCCACCCTGCCGTCGCTGCTGCGCAACGCCGGCTATGCCACGGCGCTTATCGGCAAATGGCATCTGGGCTTCCGCCCTCATTTCGGGCCCGAGAAAAGCGGTTACGACTATTTCTTCGGGCCGATGGCGGGCGGCGTGGACTATTTCACCCACAACTCGCGCGGCGGCGACCATGACCTGTGGGAAAACCATGCCAAGGCGCATCACGAAGGCTATCTCACCGACCTGCTGTCGGCTCGGGCAGCCCGGTACGTGCGCGATCAGGGCGAGCGGCCATTCCTGCTGTCGCTGCACTACACCGCACCGCACTGGCCGTGGGAGACCCGCGACGACCTTGACGAGTCGAGGCGAATCAACGGCGCCATCGCGCACGTGGACGGCGGATCCATCGCCACGTATCGCCGCATGATCCATCACATGGACGAGGGCATCGGCCAGGTGCTGGCCGCGCTCGCGGAGACAGGCGCAGACGCCAACACGCTTGTGGTATTCACCAGCGACAACGGCGGCGAGCGCTTTTCCGACAACTGGCCTTTCATCGGGCAGAAGATGGACCTGCTCGAAGGCGGCATCCGCGTGCCGCTCCTTGCGCGCTGGCCTGCGCGGATCGAGCCCGGCATGGTCAGCGCCACGCCCGCCATCACCATGGACTGGGTGCCCACCATGCTGGAAGCCGCCGGCGTGGCTGCGGATCCCGACCATCCGCTTGACGGCACGAGCCTGCTGCCCCTGTTTGCCGACCCGTCATGGCGCCCGCCGCGCAACCTGTTCTGGCGCATGGCTTACAGGCGCCAGCGCGCCATGCGCCAGGGGCGCTGGAAATACCTGCGCATCGAGGATCACGAATACCTGTTCGACCTGGGCAGCGACGAACGCGAGCGCGCCAATCAGGGCAGCCGCGATCCGGGACGGCTCGCGTCCATGCGTGCGGCCTGGGAAGCCTGGGCGTCCGGCATGCCGGGCATTCCGGAGGACGCCAAGGTATCGCTGGTGTTCGGCGAAGCGCACATGCCGCGCCCCGGCCACTGAGGGAAGGTGACGGCTAGGGATACAGTCCGCGCTGTTCGCGTGCCTCGAGCACGCGGCGGCAGGCCACCACGAACGCCGCGGTGCGCAACGCCACACCGAGCTCATCGGCGGTATGCCATATCTGTTCGAAGGCGCCTGCGAGGATGTGGTCCATGCGGTGCGTCACCTCGTCCTCGGTCCAGAAAAACGAATTGAAGTCCTGCACCCATTCGAAGTAGGACACGATCACCCCGCCGGCATTGGCGATGACATCGGGCACCACAACGATGCCCCGTTCACCCAGTATGCGGTCTGCCGACGGGGTCGTCGGACCGTTGGCCCCTTCAAGCACCATGCGGGTTCTGAGCCGCGCCGCACGGTCCGCCGTGAGGGCTCCCTCGAGCGCAGCCGGCACCAGCACTTCCGATTCGACGTCCCAGAACGCCTCGGCACTGATGGTCTCGCTGCCCGGGCAGCCGCCGAGGCTGCCCGAGGCCGCCTTGTGCGCAAGCGCGGCACCCAGATCGATGCCCTCCGGATTGACGATCGAAGCGCCGCGGTCCTGCAGGGCCACGATGCGGGCGCCGCTGCGGGCGAACAGGCGCGCCGCCACGGCGCCGACATTGCCGACGCCCTGCACCGCCACGCGCGCCCCTTCGAGCGGCATGCCGACCCGCCTGGCCACCTCGCGGCCGATGACATGCACCCCGCGGCCTGTCGCATCGACCCGGCCGAGCGAACCGCCCAGCGCGACCGGCTTGCCGGTCACCATGCCGGTAGCGGAAGTGCCGCTGTTGACCGAACAGGTATCCATCATCCACGCCATGACCTGCGCATCGGTATTGACGTCGGGCGCGGGAATGTCGCGGTCCGGTCCGATCAGGAAACCGATTTCGCTGGTATAGCGGCGCGTCAGGCGCTCCAGTTCCTTGCGCGACAGTTGTTTCGGGTCGACGCGGATGCCGCCTTTGGCGCCGCCGAAAGGCAGGTTGACCGCGGCATTCTTGACCGTCATCCAGCCGGCCAGGGCCATGACTTCCGGAAGCGTCACCGCGGCGTCATAGCGCACGCCTCCCTTGCCCGGCCCCCGCGCGAGATTATGGTGCACGCGGTAGCCCTCGAAATGCGCGATGCGACCATCGTCCATCTCGATCGGGATATCGACAATCAGCGCCCTGCGAGGCCGGCGCAGGGTATCGGCGAATCGCGCCAGCGGACCGAGATAACGCTCGACGCTGTCAATGGTGGCAAGAAAGGTCTCCCACGGTCCGTCGGGGACCGGCGCGACAAAAGACAAACCCTCCGAAACCGACATGGATGCGCCTCCTGCAACTTCGCTTCGCCGGAATTCACGGCTCGGGCAGTATCGCCCGGCCGCGGCGGCCGGCCTTGACCTGAGTCAACCGCCCGGGCGCCGCTGCCGGGTCACGGTGCAGCGCTCGCCGACCTCTCGTCAAGAAACCGGCAAGGGAAGGAGGCACACGGTAGCGTGCGGCGCGTGGGGCTGGCAGCTTGGCAGGCCTTCGGCAGATCAGGTGGCGGAGCCCTCGATCCCCGCGCTGCCCCCGAGAAAGAAGAGATCCACCAGCAGCAGCACCGCGTAGGGAAACGCTACCGTGGGACGGATCGCGTTGCTCGCATACTCACCCATCATGCGCGCCAGCCCACTGCGCGACGCGGCCCACTCGGAGTGCAGTTGCATGGCCTGACCGACGCCGCCGCGCAGCATGTCCTCGATGCGCAACAAGCGTGCCCCCAGCCTCGCCTGGAACGTGCGCAGCACGGCCTCCTGTACCCAGAGGATGGCCATCAGGCATGCGGTCAGGCTCTCGGCGAGCGAAAACAACACCGCCGCCGTGAACAGGAATACGGCGAGCAGCTTGACTGCCAGCGCGTTGCGCTCGTGCTGCTCCATGTTGCCCTGCAGGACTA
>CANGUJ010000364.1 GCA_947456845.1 Burkholderiales bacterium
AGGCTTGCCCGCCACGAGCTTGCCCGCCTCGACCGCCCGACCCTCGGCCAGCCTGAACACGCCAACCGTGCGGGAGAGCCCGCTGGCCTGTTCTTCCATCGACTCGGCCGCCGCTGCCGCCTCTTCCACCAGGGCCGCGTTCTGCTGGGTAACCTTGTCCATCTGTGCGACCGCCTGGTTTACCTGCTCGATACCCGAGCTCTGTTCGACCGAGGCCGCGGTGATCTCCGCCATGATGTCGGTCACCCGCTTCACGGACTTCACCACCTCTTCCATCGTCGAACCGGCGTCGGCCACCAGCCTCGACCCGGCTTCGACCTTGTCTACCGAGTCGCTGATCAGGCCCTTGATCTCCTTGGCCGCGTTCGCGCTGCGCTGCGCCAGGTTGCGCACTTCCGTGGCCACCACCGCGAAGCCGCGTCCCTGCTCGCCGGCCCGCGCGGCTTCCACCGCCGCATTGAGCGCCAAAATGTTCGTCTGGAACGCGATCCCGTCGATCACGCTGATGATGTCGACGATCTTCTTCGAAGACGAAGTGATCGCCTCCATCGTGCCGACCACCTGCCCGACCACCGCCCCGCCCTTGACCGCGATCTGGCTGGCGGATTCCGCCAGCTGGTTGGCCTGGCGGGCGTTGTCGGCGTTCTGCTTCACCGTCGAGGTGATCTCCTCCATGCTCGATGCGGTCTGCTGCAGGCTGGAGGCCTGTTCCTCGGTGCGCTGCGACAGGTCGGTGTTGCCCATGGCGATTTCCTTCGCCGCGGTGTTGATGGTCTCGGTCGCCTGGCGAATGTCGCCGACGATCGCGGTCAGCTGCTCCACCGTGGCGTTGGTATCGAGCTTGATGCGCTCGAACGCGCCGTGGTAGTCGCCCTGCATGCGCGCGGTCAGGTCGCCCTGGGCGACCCGGCCCATCACCAGACTCACTTCCTCCAGGCCGCCCTGGCAGGTTTCCATGAGCTTGTTCAGACCGGCCACCATTTCACGGAAGGTGTGCTGGTACTTCTCATCGTGCCCGCGCACGCCAAACTCGCCTACCGCCGCAGCTTCGACCAGCGTCTTGATCTCGCCGTTGATGGCGAGCAGTTGCTGCTTGACCGCGTCGATCGCGTCGGTGATCGCGGCCTTCTCGCCTGGCAGCCTGTCGATGTCGGCCGCCAGGTTGCCTTTCGAGTATTCGGCCACGACCTGCACCACATGCTCGTTCAGGTGGATCTGCTGCGCCACCAGTTCGTTGACCATGCCGGCGATCTCGCCGTAGGCACCCGGGAACTGCGAGGCATCCATGCGGTAGGAAATGCTGCCCGCGTCGTGCTTCTGCGACATCTCGACCTGGGCGGCGGCAAAGCCGTTGACCGTTCCCATCACCTTGTTGACGGCCGCGCCGATGTCGCGCAGCTCGTCGCCGCTGGTCAGCTGCACCGAGGTCTTGAGGTCGCCATCGGCAATGCGCAATGCACCGGAGCGGATCTCGGCAAGCGTCGAACGCACGCCGGACCAGAAGCCGATGAACAGGTAGATCACCGCGCAAAATGCGAGGGCGAGCCCGCCGAGAACCATGTTGCGCGATTTCTCGATGCCGGCGATGCGCTTCGCAATGACGCTTTCAAGACCCTCCCAGGAGGCGCCGGCGAGCGAAAACAGCTCGTCCCGCGCGTTGCGTCCCAGCACGCGCAGCTTCTCAGCGTCGTACTTGACCTGGGTGGCGCCCATGATCTTGGCGCCGACCTCGGCGCGGAACTTGCGAACCGGCTCCATCTGCTTGGCGAACAAGGGTTCGAGCCTGGCTTTTTCGTCGGCGTTGTAGCCGAACACCTTGCCGAAATCGGTCGCGATCGCCGCCTCATCCATCTCGATGAGCCTGGTCAGCACGGTCATCTCCGTCCGGTCTTCCGCCGACAGCTTGCCGGAAGTGGCCGCATCGGTGGCCAGAAGGCGCAGACGGTCGAGGTTTTCGGCCAGAGCGGGCACACGCAGGATCACCAGGTCCATCAGGTAATAGCTGTCGACGTCCGGATCGAGGGTGAGGTTGGAATTGTCCGAGACGGTCACCAGGAAGCCGGTCACCGCGCTGGTCAGGGCGTTGTGCGCCTCGAGCGACTGCGCAGCCGTGAGGCGGTCATGCCCCTGGCGCAGCTTCTCCCAGTCGGCCTTGATCTTGGCGAACGCCTCGGTGGTTTCCAGCGTCGCGCCGTGGGCCTTGTCAGCCTCCGCGGCGACTTCCAGCGCCTTGTCGATCTTCGCGGCGAACTCCGCCCGGCGCGGCTCGTTGCCCTTGCTGCCCTCAAGCACCAGCTTGCTGTTGAAGCGGTGTGTCTGCAGGTTGAGCAATACGTCGTTCATCGGCCTGGCCATGGCGGCACCGACCAACTCCTTGCGCGAAAAGTCGGCTTCGGCACCGTACTTGTGCAGGATCACCGACGTCAGGCCGGCGACGGACATCAGAAACAGGGTTCCGATCAGGGCGATCTTCTTGGCGAAGGACAACCGGTTCATCAACCGGATCGCGGGACTCAAAAGAGGATTGTGTGCATTCATGTCGATGGTTCCGAAAGTTCGAAAATTCCAAGATAGGGGGACTGGACAGACCTGATGCCGGCCCGGTTGGACGATGCTCAGGCTGTCTCCAGCCGCTCCTCGTCGACGAGACCGATTTCGCGGCCGCTGATGAGTTTCTCGATATCCACCAGGATGAGCATGCGCCCGTCAACCGAGCCCAGGCCGGTCACATAGTGGGTATCCAACGAGGCGGAGAAATCGGGCGCGGGGCGCATCTGCTCTTCGCTCAGGGTGAGCACGTCCGACACGCTGTCGACCACCACCCCCACGACGCGGCCGGCCACGCTGAGGATGATCACCACCGTGAATTCGTCGTAGACCGGGTTACCGATCCCGAACTTGATGCGCAGGTCGATGATGGGCACGATCGTGCCGCGCAGGTTGATGACGCCCTTGACAAATGCGGGCGTGTTGGCGATGCGCGTGACCGCGTCGTAGCCGCGAATTTCCTGGACCTTGAGGATATCGATGCCGTACTCCTCCGATCCCAGGCGGAACGACAGGAACTCCGCCCCGCCGCCTGCACTGCCTTCCTTCTGTGCCATGACCACCTCCTTCTTAATGTCGGCTCTTCTTGACAAGAGCGGAAATGTCGATAATCAGCGCGACCTTGCCATCGCCCATGATGGTGGCGCCTGAAATGCCCGGCTGGCGCCGGTAGTTGGTCTCCAGGCTCTTGACCACCACCTGGTGCTGACCGACCAGTTCGTCGACGATGACGGCGGTCTTGACGCCGTCGGCCTCGACGATGACCACCATCTCGGCGTCGCGGCGCGCGACCGGCTCGGCCGGGGGAAACGCGTCCGCCAGACAGAGGACCGGCAGGTACTCGCCGCGTATGTCGAGCACGCGGCCCTGTCCGGGCACCGGGCGCAGCGCCTTGGAGTCGGCCTGCATCGACTCGACCACCGAGGCCAGCGGCAGGATGTAGATATCGCCGCCGATGGCGACCGACATGCCGTCCATGATCGCCAGGGTCAGCGGCAGGCGGACCGTCATGCGGGTGCCCTGACCTGCCTCCGATTCGATCTCGACGCTGCCGCCCAGCGCCTTGATGTTGCGCCTGACCACGTCCATCCCGACCCCGCGACCGGATACATCGGTCACGACCTCGGCGGTGGAGAATCCGGGCTCGAAAATCAGGTTCCACACTTCGCTGTCGCTCGGGTCGGTCGGCACGGACAGGCCGCGCTCGCGCGCCTTGGCCAGGATGCGTTCGCGCTTGAGCCCGCCACCGTCGTCGGCGACCTCGATGACGACATTGCCGCCGCGGTGGTAGGCCGAGAGCGTGACCGTGCCGGTCTCCGGCTTGCCGGCGGCGATTCTCGCTTCCGGCATTTCAATACCATGGTCCAGGGAGTTGCGCACCAGGTGCGTCATCGGGTCGGTGATCTTCTCGATCAAGCCCTTGTCAAGCTCCGTACCCTCACCGACCATCTTCAGGTCGATCTTCTTGCCGAGCTTGATGGCCAGGTCGCGCAGCATGCGCGGAAAGCGGTTGAACACCATCGCGATCGGCGTCATGCGGATGGACATCACCGATTCCTGCAGCCCGCGGGTGTTGCGGTCGAGGTCGGCCATGCGCGCCAGCAGGGTTTGATGGCGCGCCGTGTCGAGTTCGCTCACGCTCTGCGCGAGCATGGCCTGGGTGATAACCAGCTCGCCGACAAGGTTGATGAGCTGATCGACCTTGCCCACTGGCACCCGGAGCGAGGCGGCTTCGACCGCTTTCTCGGCTTTTGCGCGGCTGCCGGCTGCTTCGACGGGAGCCGCCATGACGTTCTGCGCTGCTCCCTCCCGCACGGCGGCTTCGGCCGGCGCCGGTACCGACCCGGCGGCCGGCGCGCGCCTTGCGGCTTGCGAGGCC
>CANGUJ010000365.1 GCA_947456845.1 Burkholderiales bacterium
CCTCGGACGCAGCTTGAACCGCTTTGCCGGCGGAACAGACGTGCTCTGGGAACAGGCCCATAAGGCCCGGCCAGCCTGACACACGTAACCGACTGCCGGCAACAGGCCCCGGGCGGCTTGCCCGCAGGCGAGGCGTTACGCGATCATCACGCCCCTTGCGAATCTGCGCGCCACGGCCATAGCCGATCCGCGCGCGACTACTTCTCGATGATGTTGACCAGTTTGGAACTGGTCTGACGCAGCCGCTGCGACAGCATGAAAACCAGCTTCATTAGAATTTTTGCGGCCAGCCTCGGCTCCTCAGTGATCAGCGCCTGAAGCGATGGGCGCGACAGGTAGGAGAAAGTCGTCTCCTCGATCGCGGTGCAAGAAGCAAAACGGGCTTCACCATCGATCATGGACATCTCGCCCAATGCCTGTCCTCCACGCACAACGGCGATGCGCCTGACGTTGCCCCAGCGATCGGATTTGGTGACGTCGACCAGCCCGTCGATCAAAAACAGCATGAAGTCGCCGGGATCGCCCTCCCGTATGATCACGCCGCGGGGGGGCGCGACGAATACCGTCATGAACGGCCCGAGCAGCCGCAGGTCATTCTCGGTGAAATCGTCGAAAAGGCCGTTGTGCGGCACCACCGTGCGAATCTGCGCCGCGAAGGGCGTGGCATCGCCCAGCGCGCGGAAATCTGGAAAAGGAGGTATGGGAGACATCGCGTCTTAATTGTGCACGAAGGCCCGGCAAGCGCGCCAGCCTTCGGCTCGATGCGCGCAGCCACGCCGCTTTTCGGGTCCGCCTTCTTGCGCCATCTACGCTACCCCTTGCGACGGCGCCGCTCCTTGACCGCTGCGGCCAATACCCGCAAAACTTCGCCAGTGTCCTCCCATCCGATGCAGCCATCCGTGATGCTCTTGCCATACTCAAGGGCGGCCGGATCGTCCTTGCCCGGAGTGAACTTCTGGTTGCCTGCCTTGAGATGGGATTCGACCATCACCCCGAACACGCACTCGCCGCCGGCGGCGACCTGGCCGGCCACGTCGCGCGCCACATCAATCTGCCGTTCCGGCTTCTTTTCGCTGTTGGCATGGGAAAAGTCGATCATCAGCTTGCAGGTCAGCTTGCTGGCTTCAAGCTCGCGACATGCCGCGGCAACGCTGGCGGCGTCGTAGTTGGGCGCCTTGCCGCCCCGCAGAATCACATGGCAATCCTTGTTGCCATTGGTCTCGACTGTCGCCACCTGCCCGTTCTTGTGAACCGAAAGAAAGTGATGGCCGCGCCGCGCCGCCTGGATGGCATCGATGGCGATGCGGATATTGCCGTCGGTGCCATTCTTGAAACCGATGGGGGCCGACAGGCCGGAAGCGAGTTCGCGGTGCACCTGGGATTCGGTCGTGCGGGCCCCGATCGCTCCCCAGGAGATCAGGTCTCCGATGTACTGGGGCGAAATCACATCGAGAAACTCCGAGCCCGCCGGCACACCCTCCGCATTGATGCGTACCAGCAGATCACGCGCGATCCGCAAGCCCTCGTTGATGCGATAGCTCTCATCGAGATACGGATCATTGATCAGGCCTTTCCAGCCCACCGTCGTGCGCGGTTTTTCGAAGTAGACGCGCATCACCACCTCGAGTTCGCCCGCATGGAGGCTGCGCTCCGCCTTCAGGCGCCTCGCGTATTCGACCGCGGCGGCCGGGTCATGGATAGAGCACGGGCCGATCACAACCAAAAGCCGGTCATCCCGGCCATGCAGTATGGCCTGGATACGCTTGCGCGTATCGGAGATCAGCGTCTCGACAGGCGTACCCTGGATGGGAAAGAACTTGATCAGATGTTCCGGCGGAGGCAGCGGCATGATGTTCTTGATGCGTTCGTCGTCGGTGCGTGAAGTGCGGTCACTTTCGACCTGCTGATAGGGAAAAGCCTGGCTAGTCATTGGGGTCTCCGGGCATTGAACTTGGTCAAAAAAAAACCGCCGGGTCACCGGCGGTTTTCGAGAGATTATTGCTTGTGGGTCAAAACGAATCGTCTCTACTTTCTCCGCCGCAGGCTGAGGTAGATCCAAAAGTAAAAGTAAGGAAACGCAAAGCGCGCCATGTCACCGATCCAAGGACATGCATCAATCTTCTAAATGTACCCGCAAGCCCCCGCGCAGGCAAGCGGGTGTTGCTTGGCCGCAACCTGACCAGGCTACAAGGCGCGCTCGACCTGCTCACAAAGTGTCCTCAGCATCTCGATACGCGCGAACAGCTTGTCGTTGGCCGGAATGACGTTCCAGCGTGCCGTGCCCGCACTGGTGCGTTCGACCATGTCGCACACGGCGCGCTCATAGTCCGCCCATTTCTTGCGGTTGCGCCAATCCTCGGCCGTGATCTTGAACTGCTTGAAGGCGATATTCTCGCGCTCGCGAAACCGGCGCAATTGCTCTTCCTTGGTGATGGCCACCCAGAATTTCACCAGGATCACGTCGTTGCGTACCAGTTGCTCCTCGAAATCATTGATCTCGTGGTAGGCGCGCATCCAGTCCGCCTCGGAGCAGAACCTTTCCACACGCTCCACCAGCACCCGGCCGTACCAGGAGCGATCGAAGATCGTGACCCGCCCTTTTCTCGGCAAATGCCGCCAGAAGCGCCAAAGGTAAGGCTGTGCGCGCTCCTCCTCCGTGGGCGCGGCGATTGGGATGACCTGGTAGTGCCGCGCATCCAGCGCGCCGGTGATGCGCCGAATGCTACTGCCCTTGCCGGCCGCGTCCTGCCCTTCGAACACGGCGATAAGCGACTTGTTGCGAAAGCGCGGGTCGCGTGTCAGGGTGTTGAGATGCCCCTGGTACTTCTCGAGCCGCTTCTCATACTGCTTGCGGGTCAGGGATTGCGAATAGTCGAGGGTGTTGAGAATGTTTCGCGAGTCGAGCATGGGCTCGAGCGGTGCCGGGACGTAAGACGGCACCCGCGCCCCCTTGTCGTCAAGCCGCTTGCGCAGAGCTTCAAGGAGCAGGTTGCCGACCGTGAGATAGCGATAGTTCGGATCCGTCCCCTCGACGATCATCCAAGGCGCCTCGCCAGTGGAAGTTTCGCGCAAGGTGTACTCGGATACCTCGCGGAACCGGTCGTAAATCTTGAACCGCTCCCAGTCGGTGTCGGTTACCCTCCAGCGCGTCTTCGGGTCCTTTTCAAGCGCTTTGAGCCGCTTCCTTTGCGCATCCTTCGAAAGATGGAACCAGAACTTGAGGATCAGCACACCTTCGGCCGCCAGCATTCTCTCGAAATGGCGTATCTCCTCGATGGACTGCAACAAGGCGGCACCCTTGGTCTTGCCAATCACACGGTCGACGATCGGCGCGGTATACCAGGAGCCGAACAGCACGCCGATTCGCCCCTTGGGCGGCAGGGCGCGCCAGAAGCGCCACATCGGCGGACGTTCGGCTTCCTCATCGGACAACTCGCCGAACGCCCGGGTGACGATATGCCGGGGATCCATCCACTCGTTGAGGAGATTGACCGTTTCGCCCTTTCCCGCGCCATCCACGCCGCCGATGACCATGACCACGGGAAACTTTGCGTTGGCAAGCAGATCGTACTGCGCCTTGAGCAAATCCTGGCGCAAACGCGCCTCCTTCGTCCGGTATTCCTCCTTGGGAATCCTGTGCCCGATTTCCGCTGCTTCAAACATGGTGGCTCCCTCGCATTATGGCCGGCCGGTATCTCCGCGCCCCGGGTGACGCCGGTCGCAACGCATGCCGGCCTTCTTCGGAGAACCTCGCAATGGCCACGTCGAGAGGAAGGGTCGGAGTTTCCCGTGCCCCTCAAGGTCGCGCAAAAGCGCCCGGCGGGTGTTGATGTCGGTCAAACTTCGCCACATGTCCTGGCGCAGCGCCGATACACGCTGGCTCGCGCCGCCACGGGGAGCAGGCTTTTCTGGACCACCGTCCCGCGGGCGGCGGCGCATCCCGTGTCCAGCTAGGCGGTGCCGCCGACGGTCAGACCGTCAATCCGCAGGGTTGGCTGGCCGACACCGACCGGCACACTCTGCCCCTCCTTGCCGCAGGTGCCCACACCGGTATCGAGCCGCATGTCGTTGCCGATCATTTTTACCCGCGTCAGCGCATCGGGGCCGTTGCCGATGATGGTCGCACCTTTTACCGGACGCGTCACCTTGCCGTCCTCGATCAGATAGGCCTCGGAGGCCGAAAACACGAATTTACCGCTGGTGATGTCCACCTGGCCGCCACCAAAGTTCTTCGCATACAAGCCGCGCTTGACCGAGCGGATGATCTCCTCGGGTTCCCGGTCACCGCCCAGCATGTAGGTATTGGTCATGCGCGGCATGGGCACATGGGCGTAGATTTCGCGGCGGCCATTGCCCGTGGGCTTGACGCCCATGAGGCGCGCGTTCATCGCATCCTGGATGTAGCCGCGCAGGATGCCGTCTTCG
>CANGUJ010000366.1 GCA_947456845.1 Burkholderiales bacterium
CGGCTTGAAAGTGTTCGACTATGGCCGCAGCAAGCAGGGGACCGGCTCGTATTCCTTCAAGAAGCACTGGGGATTCGAACCGACGCCGCTGCACTACGAATACCGGCTCTACCGGCGCGATTCGGTGCCGCAAAACAATCCCGCAAATGCGAAGTTCCGGCTCTTCATCGAGGCATGGCGGCGCATGCCGATCGCCCTGGCCAATCGCATCGGCCCGCACCTGGTGCGCAATCTCGGCTGACCGTGCATGGCCAATGTCCTTTTCCTGACGCACCGCCTGCCTTACCCGCCCAACAAGGGCGACAAGGTGCGGACCTATCATTTGCTCAGGCATCTCGCGGCGCGCCACCGCGTCTTTCTCGGTACCTTCGTGGACGATCCGGCCGACTGGACCTTCGTCGAGACGGTGCGCGAATGGTGTGCCGGTCTGCATGTCGCCGCGCTCCGGCCCCCTCTTGCCAAACTGGCCAGTCTCTCCGGGTTCATGTCCGGCGAGGCGTTGACGGTTCCGTATTATCGAAACGCTGGGCTGAAGGCCTGGATACGCTCGGTTTGCGCGGCTGATCGAATCGATGCGGCCGTGATCTTTTCGTCCGCCATGGCCCAGTATGCGGGTGACATCCCGGCGGTGCCCAAGTTGCTCGAGTTCGTCGATGTCGACTCCGCCAAATGGACCGAGTATGCAACTCACCATCGCTGGCCGATGTCATGGGTATACCGCCGCGAGGGCGCACGGCTGCTTGAGTTCGAGCGACGCGCGGCCGCCGCCTCGACACGCACGTTCTTCGTGACCGACAAGGAAGCGGATTTGTTTGTCAAGCTTGCCCCGGAATGCCAAGGTCATGTCGGGGTGGTGTGCAATGGCGTCGATGCCGCGTATTTTTCGCCCCTGCACGCATCGGCTTCGCCTTACTCGGATGACGAGATTCCCCTCGCATTCACGGGTGCTATGGACTACTGGCCGAATGCGGACGCCGTGATCTGGTTCGCTGCCGAGGTGTTGCCCCGCCTGCGTGCGCGTTGGCCCAATGTGCGATTCCACGTGGTCGGACGATCGCCCACGAGAGAGGTCCAGGCGCTCTCCTCTGATGCCGTCAGGGTGACCGGGACTGTCCAGGATGTGCGCCCCTTCCTGAGGCACGCGGCACTCGTAGTCGCGCCATTGCGGCTGGCGCGCGGCATTCAAAACAAGATACTCGAAGCCATGGCCATGGAGCGCGCGGTTGTCGCGGCCGGTTCATGTGTCCGCGCACTCGACGCAGCGGTCGGCCACGAGGTGATTGCGGCCGATACCGCGGACGACTATCTCCGTGAAATCGCCGGATTGCTCGAAGACCCCGCTCGCGCGGCGGCGATCGGCCGATCGGCCCGCGCACGGGTGCTGGCACGCTATAGCTGGGAGGCGAACCTCGCCGGGTTCGATACCTTCCTCGAAGGCCGGCACACGGGTACAGGTAGACCAGATTGCGCGGCATGAACGGCATGGCGGCACCGCAGGCGGGTATGCGCACGCTGGGAGGCGCATGGCCGCGTTCGCTGGCGCTACTCGGCCTGGTCATCGTCTGGGTAGGGATCTTCTATCGCGACACGGCGGCGGCGATGTTCACCATCTGGATGCGCTCGGAGACCTTCCAGCATTGCTTCCTGATCGTTCCGATATCGGGCTGGCTGATCTGGCGCAAGCGGGCGCATCTGGCCCGCATCGCGCCGGCGCCAACATTCTTGCCGCTGCTGCTCTCATTGTTCGTGGGTGTCGGCTGGCTGTTGGGCGAGTTGACCGCAGTCAACGCGTTGACCCAGTTCGCGCTGGTGGGCATCCTCGTTCTGGCCGTGCCTGCCCTGCTCGGATGGCACCTGGCGCGCGCAATCGCGTTTCCGCTCGGGTTTCTCTTCCTCGCCGTACCTTTCGGCGAGTTCATCATGCCCACCATGATGGAGCGTACGGCGGATTTCACCGTCCTGGCCCTCAGGGCTTCCGGCGTGGTGGTGTATCGCGAAGGGCTGCATTTCAACATTCCGTCGGGATCCTGGTCCGTTGTCGAGGCCTGCAGCGGTGTGCGCTACCTGATCGCCTCGGTCACCGTCGGGCTGCTGTTTGCCTACCTCAACTATCGATCGCTCAAACGCCGCGTCACCTTTGTGCTGGTATCAATAGCCGTGCCGGTCGTCGCCAATTGGTTGCGTGCCTACATCATCGTGATGCTGGGGCATTTGTCAGGCAATACCATCGCCACCGGGGTCGACCATCTGATCTACGGATGGGTGTTCTTCGGCGTGGTAATCATGATCATGTTCGCCATCGGCGCGCGCTGGAGCGAGGATACCGGGCTTGGCCTCGAGCCTGCCGCGGCCGGTCCCGCAGACGTACTGACCGGCGGGGATTCCCGGTCCGGGATCCAGGCGATCATCACTGCACTCTTCATGGGCACGATCGCGTTGCCGGTACTGGCCAACCATTTGCTCCTGCGATCGGAATCCGCTGCGGCGGTGACGTTGACCCTGCCTGCAGATGCGGGAGGGTGGAAAAAGCAATCCGGACCGGCTGCCGGCTGGCAGCCTGCTTTCGAGAATCCATCCGCCGAGGCGGCGACGGGTTATGCCCGGGGGGACGCGGAAGTCGGCGTCTATGTGGCCTACTACCGCAACCAGAACTACGGTCGCAAGCTCGTGAGTTCCACCAATGTCCTGGTGAGCAGCGAAGACAAATCGTGGGCCCAGGTGCGCGCAGGTACGGCCAGGGTCGAGGTGGCGGGTCGGGCGGTGCTCATCCGCGATGCGGAATTGCGCAGCCTCCCGGGCCCGACCGCATCCGTCGAGGAAAGACTGGTCGTCTGGCGCTGGTACTGGATAGGCGGGAGGCTTACCAGCAGTGACCGCGAAGCCAAACTCATGACCGCCTGGTCGCGCCTGACGGGGGGCGGTGATGATTCCGCGTTGGTGGTGCTGTACGCCCTGAAGGACGGATCGGACAAAGCCGAACGCGGCTTGGCAGCTTTTGCTGCCCAGGCCGGCGGCGCGATCGAAAGCGCTTTGCGGCAGGCGCGGGAGGCCCGATGACTTATGCTGTCTTGCGCCGGCGCGCCGGGTGGGGTTGGCCATGTGCGGCATAGCGGGCCTGTTCGACCTGCGCGGCCGGCGCGATTTCGCGCGCGCGCTGGCCGTCCGGATCAACGATATCCAGGTGCATCGCGGCCCGGACGAAGGCGCGGTGCATCTGGAGCCCGGGGTGGCGCTTTGCCATCGCCGCCTGTCCATCATCGACGTTGCCACCGGCCAGCAGCCGCTCTTCAACGAGGACGGCTCGGTGTGCGTGGTCTTCAACGGCGAGATCTACAACTACCAGGACCTGGTGCCCGAACTGCAGGCGCTCGGCCATGTTTTTCGCACGCGCAGCGACACCGAGGTCATCGTCCACGCCTGGGAGGCCTGGGGCGAGGCCTGCGTGTCGCGCTTTCGCGGCATGTTCGCCTTTGCGGTGTTCGACCGCCACCGGGACACCCTGTTTCTCGCGCGCGACCGCATGGGGGTCAAGCCGCTGTTCTATGCGGAGCTGGCCGACGGCTGTCTGGTATTCGGCTCCGAGCTCAAGGCGCTGACCGCGCACCCGGAATTCCGGCGCGAGATCGATCCGCTCGCCATCGAGGAGTATTTCGCGCTTGGCTACGTGGCCGAGCCGCGCTCGATTTATCGAGGCGCGGTGAAGTTGCTGCCGGCCCACACCCTGACGCTGCGGCGCGGTCAGCCCATGGCGCAGCAGCGCAGTTACTGGGACGTGCGCTTTTCCCTGGACAACCCGATCGGCGCGCAAGATGCGATGGCCGAGCTGCGGCAGCGCCTTGAAGAGTCGGTGCGCCTGCGCCTCATGTCCGAGGTGCCGCTGGGCGCATTTCTATCCGGCGGTGTCGATTCCAGCGCCGTGGTGGCCATCATGGCGGGGATGTCGGGCGACGCGGTGCGTACCTGCGCCATCGGTTTCGAAGACCCATCCTTCAACGAATCACGATTCGCACAGTCGGTCGCAAGCCGCTATCGCACGGATCATCACCTCGAGGTCATCAGCGGCGAGGACTACGGGCTCATCGACAGGCTGGCCTGGCTGTACGATGAACCCTTCGCCGACAGCTCGGCGATTCCGACCTATCGTGTATGCCAGCTCGCGCGCCGCCACGTGACCGTTGCCCTGTCCGGGGATGGCGGCGACGAATCATTCGGCGGCTATCGCCGGTATCGCCTGCATCTGAAGGAACAGCAATTGCGTGATGCCTTGCCGGCCACCTTGCGGGCGCCGGTTTTCGGTGCCCTTGGCGCGGTCTATCCGAAGCTTGACTGGTTGCCGCGCATGTTCCGCGCCAAGACCACCCTGCAGGCGCTTGGCATGGACGCGGTAGGTGCCTACGCGCACAG
>CANGUJ010000367.1 GCA_947456845.1 Burkholderiales bacterium
CCCTCGGCATGCTGACCGCGATCCATCCGGTGCTCGGTGTCGCCGTGGGCGTGGACGCGGCCGCGGTCGCCGCCGGCGGCCGCGGCCCGCTGCTCTCCACCGGCATGGTGTCGGCCGACGGACGCGGCTTGCTCGGGCGGGGCTTGTGCGAAATGCCGGTCGACCTGTTCCGCGTTGCCTGCGCGGCCCTGGACGCATAGCCCGGGCCCGCCATGAACCTGCCTGTCAGTTATGCCGATGTGATCGCCGCCGCCGCCCGCCTGCAAGGCGCGGCGCACCGCACGCCCGTGCTCACCTCCAGCACCGCCGATGCGCGCACCGGCGCGAAGCTCTTCTTCAAGCCCGAAAACCTGCAGCGCATGGGCGCCTTCAAGTTCCGCGGCGCCTACAACGCCATCGCAAGGCTTGAAGGTGACGCACGCAAGCGCGGCGTGCTGGCGTTTTCCTCCGGCAACCATGCCCAGGCGATCGCCCTGGCGGGGCGCCTGCTGGGCGTGCCGGCCACCATCGTCATGCCCTCCGACGCACCGGCGATCAAGCTGGCCGCCACCCGCGGCTACGGCGCGGAGGTCATCACCTACGACCGCATGGCCGAGGACCGCGAGGCGCTGGCCAAGCGCATCGCCGCCGAGCGCGGCCTGGCGCTCATTCCCCCCTACGACCATGCCGACGTGATCGCCGGCCAGGGGACCGCCGCCAAGGAACTCATCGAGGACGCGGGGCCGCTCGACATCCTGTTCGTCTGCACCGGCGGCGGCGGGCTGGTGTCCGGCTGCGCGCTGGCGGCGCATGCGCTCGCGCCGGGCTGCAGGGTCATCGCCGTGGAGCCGGAAGCGGGCAACGACGTGCAGCAGTCGTTTCGCAAGGGTGAGATCGTGCGCATCCCGGTGCCCAGGACCATTGCCGACGGCGCGCAGACGCAAGCCCCCGGGCAGCTCACCTTCCCGATCATCCGCGCGCTGGTGGCCGACGTGCTCACCGTCAGCGACGCGGCCCTGGTCGAGGCGATGCGCTTTTTCATCGCCACCATGAAAATCGTGGTCGAACCCACCGGCTGCCTGGGCGCAGCCGCCGCCTTCGGCGGCCAGATCGACCTCGCCGGCAAGCGGGTCGGCGTCGTGCTCTCGGGCGGCAACGTCGACCCGGCGGCGCTGGCACGCCACCTGGCCTGAGCGTACGGGGTCGTCGCCGGCCGCCCTGGGCCGCCCACGCCACCCAAGCCACCAAGAAGCCAGGTACGCGCGGGCGCTTTCGAATAAACTTCGCCCGCCATTCCGGAAGCGCCTCGCCGATGCGGGGCGCTTTTTCGTATCGATGCCCGGCCGCGCCGCGCATCCCGACCATCGCCTCCGGGCACTGCCAAGCCCCCCAGCCCATGATTCTCTACGCGGCCACCATCCTCGTTTCCAGCTTCCTGCTGTTCCTGGTCCAGCCGATCATCGCCAAGCAGATCCTGCCCTGGTTCGGCGGTTCCGCGGCGGTGTGGACCACCTGCCTGGTGTTCTTCCAGCTGGCGCTTCTGGCCGGGTACACCTACTCGGACTTTTCCGGCAAGCTCAGGGCCCGCACGCAGTCCGGCCTGCATCTCGCGCTGCTGGTGGCGAGCCTCGCGTCGCTGCCCATCGTCGCCGGGCTGGGCTGGAAGCCGGTGGGCGACGAAGACCCGCTCTGGCGCATCCTGGGCCTGCTTACGGCAACCATCGGCCTGCCCTACTTCATGCTCTCGACCACCGGGCCGCTGGTGCAAAGCTGGTTCGCCCGCGAACACACCGACCCGGTCACCGCCAAGCGCGTGTACCGGTTCTTCGCGCTGTCGAATTTCGGCTCGCTGGTGGGCCTGCTGGCCTATCCCTTCGCCATCGAGCCCTGGGTATCGACCAAGGTGCAGGCCTGGGGCTGGAGTGCCGGCTACGCGCTGTTCGTGCTGCTGTGCATCGGTTCCGCGCTGCGCGCGCGCCGCACCGGGCGGTCCGATGTGGCGACCAACCACCCGGCGCCCGATGCCCCGCCCCCCGCCCGCGCGGCCGACGAGCCGCCACCGGGCATGGGCGACTATGCGCTGTGGCTCGCGCTGGCCGCGCTGGCTTCGGTGCTGCTGCTCTCGATCTCCAACCACATCACCCAGAATGTCGCCTCCATCCCCTTCCTGTGGGTGCTGCCGCTGACGCTGTATCTGCTCACCTTCGTGCTGTGCTTCGAAGGGCGCGGCGGGCGCGGCTGGTATGTGCGCTCGATCTGGATCCTGCCCACCCTCGCGGTGCTGGGCCTGATGGCGTGGGGCCTCACCGCCGAACGCGGCGTGCTGCACATCGAAAGCGCGGTGCCGCTTTACTGCGGCGGCCTGTTCCTGGCCTGCATGTTCTGCCACGGCGAACTGGCCCATGCCAAGCCCGCGGCGCGCTACCTGACGCGCTTCTACCTGATGCTTTCGCTCGGCGGCGCCGCCGGCGGCATGTTCGTGGGCCTGGCCGCGCCCAAGCTGTTCGACCTGTACTGGGAACTGCCCCTGGGCCTGACCGCCTGCGCCCTGCTGGCCGTGGTCGTCACGCGCGGGATGTTCGCGCGCTCGCTGGCGGCCATCGTGCCGGCGGCGGCCATCGCCGCCACCGGCGTGTGCGGCTACTACGCCTACGCCTTCGACGCCTTCATGCGCGAGGACACCATCCTGGCCATGCGCAACTTCTACGGGGCGCTGCGGATCAAGCAGACCGCGCCGGACAATGAACCGGGCGCGCAGCGCCGCCTGATGCACGGGGTGATCATGCACGGCGAGCAATACGTGGCGCAAGACCGGCGCGGGCTCATCACCAGCTACTACGGCGACTCCTCCGGCGTGGGCATGGCCATCGAGCGCATTCACCCGCCGGAGCAGCGCGTGGGCGTGATCGGCCTGGGCGCGGGGACGCTGGCCGGCTACGCCCGCAAGGGCGACACCTTCCGGCTCTATGAAATCAATCCGCAGGTGATCGACGTTGCGAAGCGCTACTTCTACTACCTGACAGAAAGCCAGGGTAGGATCGAAACCGCGCTGGGCGACGCGCGCTTGGTGCTCGAACGCGAGCCGGCGCAGCGCTTCGACGTACTGGCCGTCGACGCCTTCTCGAGCGACGCCATCCCCGTGCACCTGATCACCCGCGAAGCGCTGCAGGTGTACCTGAAGCACATCAAGCCCGACGGCGCGGTGGCCTTCCATGTGACCAACCGCTATCTGCAACTGGCACCGGTGGTCAAGCTACTGGCCGACGAGGTCGGCATGGAAGCCGTGCTCATCACCGACGACCCGGAGGATGCGCACCTCTCGCGCACCGACTGGGTCATCGTCACCCGCAACCGCGCCTTCATCAACGATCCGGCCGTGGCCGCGAAGCGCGCGACCATCGATCCGATCAAGGGGCTTGCCCCCTGGACGGACGACTTCAACAACCTCTACCGCATCCTCAAGTAGGGCCGCGGCGACGCCGCGCCGGCCGGCATGCGCGCGCCGCGGGGCATGCGCGGCCGGTGCTACACTCGTCTAAAAAAAATCGCCCGGGAGCCTGCGCGAACGCAAATCGCGGCCAGAGCGCCGCGGCTCCAGGGATCAATGCGCGCCGACCGTGACAGGTGCGGCCGCCACATCGACGGAGGCAGCGATGCGCATACTGATTGCCGAGGACGATCCGGTGCTGGCCGACGGCCTGTGCCGCTCCCTGCGCCGGTCGGGGTACGCGGTGGACCATGTGAAGACCGGTACCGAGGCCGACACCGCCAGCGGCACCCAGCAATACGACCTGCTCATCCTCGACCTCGGGTTGCCGCGCATGTCCGGGCACGAGGTGCTGAAGAAGCTGCGCGCCCGGACCGCCGGCGTCAATGCCAAGATGCCCGTCCTGATCCTCACGGCGATGGACGGCGTCGAAGACCGGGTGCGCGGCCTCGACTTGGGCGCCGACGACTACATGACCAAGCCGTTCGAGCTGGCCGAGCTCGAGGCGCGCGTGCGCGCCCTGATCCGCCGCGGCTTCGCCGGCGCACCCACGCTGATCCAGAACGGCGCCCTGTCGTTCGACGCCACCGGCCGTATGGCCTATCTGCACGACCAGCCGCTGGAGCTTTCGGCGCGCGAGCTGGGCCTGCTGGAGATCCTGGTGCAACGCGCCGGCCGCCTGGTCAGCAAGGAGGCGCTGGTGCAGCACCTGTGCGAATGGGGCGATGAAGTCAGCACCAACGCCATCGAGGTCTATGTGCACCGCCTGCGCAAGAAGATCGAGCCCGGCGCCTCGATCGCGACCGTCCGCGGACTGGGGTACTGCCTGGAAAAGGCCGCCCCGCAACCCGGCCAGGCCTAGGCGCCCCGCCCCCTCGCCGGCGCACGCCCGCAGCCCGACCCCGGCCCACCCCTTGGCACCCGACAA
>CANGUJ010000368.1 GCA_947456845.1 Burkholderiales bacterium
GTCGGCCTGGGCGCGGTGGCCGAGCGGGCGTTGCTGGTGCCCGAGGCCGCTGCGGCCCTGGTCCGTACCGCGGTCGACGACGCGGCACTGGCAAGGCTTGCCGGGGCCGCAAGCGCGGCGTGCCGGCCGATCGATGACAAGCGCGGAACCAAGGCGTTCCGCATCAAGGTGGCGGGGGTGCTGGCGCGCCGCGCCGCTGAAATCGCGAAGCAACGCGCCCTGGAGGCAAGCTGAACATGGCAAAGCATCATGTCACGACCACCATCAACGGCAACCCGGTGGAGTATTTGTGCGAGACGCGCCAGACCCTGCTGGAGGTGCTGCGCGACGAACTCGACATGACCGGCACCAAGGAAGGCTGCGGCACCGGAGACTGCGGCGCCTGCAGCGTGACCCTCGACGGCCGCCTGGTGTGTTCCTGCCTCGTGCTGGGCGTGGAGGCCGCGGGCAAGGCCGTCGGCACCATCGAAGGCATGGCGGAGGGGGGCGGCTTGCATGTCCTGCAGAGGAAGTTCCTCGAACACGCCGCGCTGCAGTGCGGCATCTGCACGCCGGGGTTTCTGGTGGCCGCGCGGTCGCTGCTGGAGGCCAATCCCGACCCGTCGGAAGAGGAGGTGCGCTACTGGCTGGCGGGCAACCTGTGCCGCTGCACCGGGTACCAGAAGATCATCGAGGCGGTGCTCGATGCCGCACGCGAAATGCGGGAGGCCTGAATCATGCTGACCAGAACCAAGGATGAAGAAAAGACGCTCAAGGTGGTGGGCACCCGCCCGGTCCGCCCGGACGGCGAGCCGAAGGTGACGGGGCTGGCCCAGTACGGCGCCGATTTTTCCCTGCCCGGCATGCTGTGGGCCAAGATCCTGCGCTCGCCGCACGCGCACGCCCGCATCCGCGCCATCGACGCCTCCAGGGCGCTCGCGCTGCCCGGTGTGAAGGCGGTGATCACCGGCGCCGATTTCATGGAGCAGCCGTTCGAATATGTCGGGCCGGAACGCGTGGCCGTGAACTACTGGCACATGACGCGCAACATCATGGCGCGCGAGAAGGCGCTCTACGAGGGGCATGCGGTGGCGGCCGTGGCGGCGGTCAGCCCCGCCGTGGCCGCCGCGGCGCTCAAGCTGATCGACGTGGATTACGAAGTCCTGCCCCATGTGATCGACGTCGACGCGGCCATGGCGCCCGATGCGCCGCTGCTGTTCGAGGACATGATCACCCGCGGCGTCGAGCCCGCGCCGACCCGGCCGTCCAATGTGTCCAAGCAAATCGACTTCAGGCTGGGAGACGCCGACGCGGCCTTCGCGGCGGCCGACGAGGTCGTCGAGATGAGCTTCAAGACCGCGCCCGTGCACCAGGGCTACATCGAGCCGCATGCCTGCCTGGCGCGCATCGGCGCGGACGGGCAGGGCGAATTGTGGTCGGCGAGCCAGGGGCATTTCGTGGTGCGCGCCTATACCGCCAAGCTGCTCGGCATGGAGATCGGCAACCTGCTGGTGCATCCGGCCGAGATCGGCGGCGGCTTCGGCGGCAAGACCGTAATCTACGTCGAGCCCGTGGCCGCCATGCTGTCGCGCAAGACCGGCCATCCGGTGAAGATCATGATGAGCCGCGAGGACGTCTTCCGCGCCACCGGGCCGACCTCCGGCGCTTCCATGACGGTCAGGATCGGCGTCAAGAAGGATGGCCGCATCGTCGCCGCGCGCGGCGTGTTCCGGTTCCAGGCGGGCGCATTCCCCGGTTCGCCGGTGATGAACGCGTGCATGTGCGCCTTCGCGCCCTACGACATCGCCAATGTCCACACGACCGGCTATGACGTCGTGTGCAACCGGCCCAAGGCTGCGGCCTACCGCGCACCGGGTTCGCCGATTTCCGCCTTCGCCGTCGAGAGCGTGCTGGACGTGCTGGCCGGCAAGATCGGCATGGACCCGCTCGCGCTGCGCCTGAAAAACGCCGCCCGGACCGGTACGCAAACCGCCTACGGCCCCAAGCATGCGCACGACGGCTATGCCGAGACCGTCGAGGCGCTGATGAAGCACCCGGCCTACAAGCTGCCGCTGGGCAGGAATCAGGGGCGCGGGGTCGCCTCCGGGTACTGGTTCAACGGCGGCGGCGAATCCGCCGCGACCGTGCACATCAACGAGGACGGGTCGGTTGTCATCGCCACCGGCAGCATGGACATCGGCGGATCGCGCGCGTCCATGGCCATGATGGCGGCCGAGACCCTGGGCGTGCCTTACGAGAAGGTGCGCTCCACCGTGGCCGACACGGGATCGGTCGGCTACAACCATGTCACCGGCGGATCGCGGGTCACCTACGCGACCGGCATCGCCGTGGTCGAGGCCTGCAGGAAGATCATCGACGACCTGCGCGGCCGGGCTGCGCAGATCTGGGACGTGAACCCGTCCGGCGTCGTCTGGGAGGATGGACACGCGCGTCCCGCCAGCGCGGAGGTGGGCGACTTCGCACCGCTATCGCTCAAGGCCATCGCGGCCAAGCGCGCGGTGACGGGCGGACCCATCGTCGCCGAGGCGGCGGTCAACGCCGGCGGCATGGCCCCCGGCTTCGCCACCCAGTTCTGCGATGTCGAGGTCGACCCGGAAACCGGCGCGGTCAAGATCCTGCGGTTTGTCGCCGCCCAGGACGTCGGCCGCGCCATCCATCCCAGCTATGTGGAAGGGCAGATCCAGGGCGCCGTCGCGCAGGGCATCGGCTGGGCCCTGAACGAGGAATACATCTACGACAAGAACGGCAGGCTGTCGAATGCCGGGTTCCTCGACTACCGCATTCCGGTGGCCTCCGACCTGCCCAGCTTCGACGTGGTGATGGTCGCCGTGCCGAATCCCAACCACCCGTTCGGCGTCAAGGGCGTGGGCGAAGTGGGCATCGTCCCGCCGATGGCGGCGATCGCCAACGCCATCCAGCAGGCCACCGGCACGCGCATGACCGAACTGCCGATGTCGCCCCCCAGGCTTCTGGCGGCGCTCGACTCGGCCGAGGGGGCGTAAGGTGCCGCCCGCGCAACCCGCGCGGGTGGTGCTGACCACCGGTTTCAGCCAGCGCCATACCGGCGGGGTCAAGGAGTTCAGCGTCGAGCCCGGCACGCTGCGCGGCGTCATCAAGGCGATGGACGCGCGCTTTCCCGGGCTGGGCGACATCCTTGAAGAAGAGACGACGGTTGCCATCGACGGCGAGATTCACGAGGTGGTGTACTCGCAGCCGATCCGCCCGGGCTGCGAGGTGTTCTTCCTGCCGAAGATAGAGAGCGGCTGAGGCGAGGCGCAGGGGCGGGCTGCAAGTACGGCCGCGGCGCCGGATCGACCGGCGGCACCCGTACGGCGCGCCGCGCTCCGGACCGGCCCTTGCACCATGTCAGCGCCGCGCCGCGCGCAACTCGCGGCGGAATTCGAAACGGTAGCGGTAGCGCTCCTCCGGATGGGTGCTGACCGTGGTTTCGAACACCTCCCCATCGCGGCCCTTGTAGGTGCGCATGACCACCAGCGCGGGTGCATCTACGGGTGCCTCGAGCGGCCCGGCCAGGCTGGCCGGAATGCGCCTGGCGAAAACCTCGATATTGGCCTGCTCGATGATCTCGTCGTACATTTCGACGATCTGCTGGCACACCGGGATCTGGTTGTGCTTCTTGTGCCGCGTCACGCCGGCATAGCGCGGCAGGATGTAGAAGTCCGTCCAGCACAACGGCAGCGTGGAGCCGGCGGCAAAGCGCAGGGCGCTGATCTGGTACCACGCCTTGCCGGGCGCGCAGTGCAGCAGGGAGGCAAGCGCATGGTCCGCCTTGATGTGGCGCCTGGCCACGACCCGGCGCGTCATCCCCCCGGGGTAGTCCAGGAGTTCCTCCACGGAAGTGACGGCGTGCGACAGCACCGCCGGTTCATGGGTGGCGACCACCGTCGAGCCGGTGCGCGGACGCCGCAGGATCAGGCCCTCCGCCGCGAGCGTGCCGAGCGCCTGGCGCAGCGTCGGTCGGCTGGTATTGAAGGTTTCGGTCAGGCGTTCTTCGGTCGGCAGCCTGTCGCCCAGCTTGTAGCGGCCGACGCGGATGTCCTCGCGGATCGCATCGGCGATCTGCCGGTGCCTGGGCGCGGATTTCCCGGCGCCGGCCACGGCGTTCAGGTGTTGCGGCCGATGGTGCCGTCGACCGCGGCGCCGGCGGCGGCTGCGGCGCGCGCCTCGTCGCCGCTGAAGATGAGCTCTATTTCCGTGCCGTCGGGGTCGCGGAAGAACACCTGGTGCAGGTCGTTCTCAGGGACGGCGAACTCCTGGAAATAGATGCCGTGGGCGCGCAAGCGCGCGCGTGTTTCGTCCAGCCCCTGCGTCCTGAAAGCGACATGGTCGAAGGCGTCGGACTTGCGGCTGGCCGGCGTGCGGCTGGTGGA
>CANGUJ010000369.1 GCA_947456845.1 Burkholderiales bacterium
AAGGCCGAGGGCGCCACGCGGCGCACATGCTGGTCGTCGACGCTGGCTTTGCCGTCGAAGGCCGCCAGCGAGCGCGCGGCGCGCAGGAGGGTGAGTTCGGCGCGCAGTCCGTCGGTGCCCAGGCGCATGCACAGGCGCGCGGCGCGCTCCAGGGCGGCGTCGGGCACTGCCACCCTGGAAAGCCGCGCGCGTGCGTCGATGATCTTCTTGCGCAGCTTCTCGTCCTCCTTCTTCCATTGCGCGATGAAACCCGCCCGGTCGCGTTCAAACGCGTCGCGGCGCTTGACCACCTCGATGCGCTCGGCCAGGCCCGCGGGGGTCTTGACCTCCACCGACAGCCCGAAGCGGTCGAGCAGCTGCGGGCGCAACTCGCCCTCCTCGGGGTTGCCGCTACCCACCAGGACAAAGCGGGCCGGGTGGCGCACCGAGAGCCCTTCGCGCTCGACCACGTTTTCACCCGACGCGGCGACGTCGATGAGCAGGTCGACCAGATGGTCTTCGAGCAGGTTGACCTCGTCGATGTAGAGGAAGCCGCGATTGGCGCGCGCGAGCAGGCCGGGCTCGAAGGCCTTTTCGCCCTGGGTGAGGGCGCGTTCGAGGTCGAGGGCGCCGACCACGCGGTCTTCGGTGGCACCCAGCGGCAGGTCGATCACCGGAACGGCGACCGAGACCGGCTTCTTCGCACCCTTGGCATCGCGCGCATGGCAATCCCCGCAACCCGCGCGGTCGGCCTTGGGATCGCAGTGATAAGGGCAGCCGGGCACCGCGGGCATTTCCGGCAGCAGAGCCGCCAGCGCGCGCACCGCGGTGGACTTGCCGGTGCCGCGGTCGCCGAAGACGAGCACGCCCCCCACGGTCTGGTCGACCGCGGCGATGAGCAACGCGAGTTTCATTTCGTCCTGGCCGACGATGGCGGAAAAGGGGAATGCGAGGGCCATGGTCAGTCGAGGTCCGGGCTGGGCGCCGCGCGGCGGGCGGCGGTGGAAGGGCGGGTCGTTGGGGCGCGCATGGTCGATGACGAAGCGGAGCGTGGGGTCACAGGCCGGAATCCTACCCGAGCGCGCCGGCCGCGGTGTGCATGGGTGGCGCAGGGGAAAAAAAAGGGCGCCCCGAAGGGCGCCTCAAAAGGGGGGTTGCAACAAGACGATGAAGCGGTCGACCAGGCTTATTTGGCAGGTGCGGCCGGTTTGCGCGCTTTGGCGACGGCGGCCGGCATGGCGGCCGGTGCGGCGGCGGCCGTGGCGCCTGCGCCGTACAGGGCCGGATAGTCCTTGGCCATGGCCGCACCGTAGAGCGGCTTGTAGGCGCCCTGGTGGCATGTCGCGCAGTTGGCCTTGGCGACGTCACCCTCCGGCCCGAGGCGTTCTTTCGGAAAGTTGGCGGTGAGCGGTTCCATGTAGGTGTTGTTGAGCGAGCGCGCCATGCGGATGCCGTGCCAGGCGGTGGCGCGCTGCGGCGTGCTGCCCTCCCATGAGCCGAACGACTGCGAGTTGTGGCAGTAGGTGCAATTCACGCCCAGCGCGTCGGACATGTGCGTCATCAGGCTGTAGGTCCATTCCGCCTGCTTGATCGACTGCATGTTGCCCTCGGGCAGCGCGGTGGTGCCGTAGACGCGGATCTCCTTGGCTTCCTTGAGGAAGGGGGTGAACGGGTCGACCGGCAGGGAAGCGTAGGCCGTCACCTTGGAGGGGAAGTTCTGCCCGGCCCGGTCTCCCATGTGACGCGAGCGCGCCGTGGGGCCGGAGTCGGTGAACCAGATGTTTTCCGGTACCGGGTTGCCGCGGTGGCAGGTGTAGCAGGTGACGCCGGTGTCGGCCACGTGGGATTTCCACGAGGTGTTGACGGTGCGGGTCATCTGCAGCATCTTGCGCGCTACGACTTTGGTGTAGAGATCGTCGGCCTCGAAGTTTCCGCCCGCATGGCAGTAGGCGCAGCCCTGCTCGGGCGCCACCCACTGGGTGATGGCCACCATCGTGCGGGTGAATTCGGCCAGGCTCAGGTCACCCAGCACCTGGACGTTCTTGTAGACGGTGGAGGCGGCCGGGCCGCCGGCGGGGACCGCCGGCACCGCCTCGGGTGCCTGGTGCTTGGGTGCCTGGACTTCGAGCGTGCGCGGGTTGTAGACGCCCACCATCGCGGTGCCGCGGTAGCCGCGCTGCACCGATTCGATCGGCGGGCGCTCGCAGCCGGCAAGAAGCGTGAGCGCCGCGAGCGCGCCGCTGAACAGCAGTTTGTGCATACCGGACATGATCATTGCGCCACCCCCGTCATCGCGGCCGGATCGAGCACCGGCGGGAACACCTGCGGATAGGACGGCGCAACGCCGTGCTTGACCGCCCACAGATACCAGTTGTCGACCACGGTGCCGGTGAGCAGGATGCCGATGCCACCGGTCAGCGGGGTCAGCACCGCGAACCACCAGGCCCAGCGGTGGATCGATTCCATCGTGGCATTGAAACCCATGGTCCAGCGCCAGAACAGGGCTGCGCGCTCCGAGGCCGTGCCGCGGTCGACGATCTGCTCCAGTTCGCGCTCGCCGCCGAAGCGGCTCACCGCGAGGATGGTGGCGGCGTGCATGGCGAACACCAGGGCCGAGCCGTACAGGAAGGCGATCGACAGCATGTGGAACGGGTTGTAGAACAGGTTGCCGTAGCGGATGGAAAACGCGGCGGTCCAGTCGAGGTGGGGGAAGATGCCGAACGGCACCGCCTCGCCCCAGTTGCCCATCAGCAGCGGCCGGAAGAAGCCCAGCACCAGGTACAGCCAGATCGCCGACGCGAACGCCCAGGCGATGTGGGTACCCATGCCGAGCGCGCGTGCGCGGCGGTACATGCGGGCCCACCACAACAGGATGGAAAGCGTGAGGAAGAAGCCGGCCATCAGCCACCAGCCGCCCTCGTTGAGGGGCGGGATCGACAGCCCCCAGGCGGGCGACGGCGGTTCCAGCGCCAGCCAGGGCAGCTGCTTGATCATTTCGATCGGGCTGAAGTCGACCGAGGCAAGCATGTTCCAGCCCATGATCTGGATGGCGATGATGCCGCAGATGATCGAGGCGATGCCGTAGCCGCCCAGGTAGATCGGGCCGACCTGCGCGTCGCCGATGCGGCCCAGGAGATGGATGTGCCAGGGCTTCTGCTCGCTGGTGACGCCCCACAGCCGCGAACCGAGCCCGGGCTTCATCGGCGTACCCACGTAGGCCGGGGCATGCACCTGGACCTGGGTGAAGATGTTTTGGTATTCGATCATGTTGTCCTCGTCGGGATTTTTTCTCTAGCGCCAGATCGGCAGCTTCAGCCACCAGGTCCACCATTCAGGCCATCCGCGGGTCCAGAAGGGGCCGCTGATGACGATGCAGACAGCGCTCCAGAAAACCGCCGACAGGGCCAGGAAAAGGCCGAGGCGGTGAATGCCCAGGGTGCCGATCGAATAGCCGATGGTGTCGCGGAAATAGGTGTTTTCGTGCTCGTTGGTCTTGTAGGTTTCGCCGGGCGCGGGATTGGAGGCCGACAGCACCAGGCCGCCGTGCATGCCCAGTGCCAGACAGTTGGTGAAGAAGAAGGTGATGGCCAGCATGTGCGCCGGGTTGTAGTGGAAGTGCAGGTACTGGTAACCGGTGTTGGACACCCAGTCGAGATGGGACAGGATGCCGTAGGGGAAGCCGTGCCCCCAGGCGCCCATCAGCAGTGGGCGCACGATTACCAGCGTCACATAGGCGAGGATCGCGAAGGAGAAGGCGAACGGGACGTGGAATCCCATGCCGAGCTTGCGGCAGATTTCCACCTCGCGCAGGGCCCAGGAGACGAACGCCCCGGTCGCGCAGACGGTGATCAGCTGCCACAAGCCGCCTTCGCGCAGCGGCGCGAGGCCGAGACCGTAACTCAGGTCCGGCGGGGCGATGTTGATCTGCCAGACGTTCCATGTGCCGCCGAGCGCGGCGCCCCAGAGGATGAGCGCGGTGCCGACCGCGGTGAAGAATATGGTCGTCACGCCGAAGAAACCGACATAAAACGGCCCTACCCAGAAGTCGAACAGGTCGCCGCCCACGAGCGTCCCGCCACGGACACGGTATTTTTTCTCGAAACTCAGAATCGCCATTGCCAAAGTCCTCCGCCTGGCCCTACCTGTCTTTGTCGGAACCGGGGTTCCGCTGGTACCTTGCTACTGCGCTGCTGCCGTGATGCTGGGGCGGGCAAAGCTAGGCGATCGCTCGAGCCTTGCCCGCTACCCATTGAGTCGGCCCTACTTTCCAGCCGGAGCCGTCGCCGGTGCGGGCATCGGCGCGTTTTGCGCCGCCGGTGCCTTTGCCGTCTTGGGGCCGTCGATCCAGTTGTACTTGTTGGAACTCAGGAGGATGAAATG
>CANGUJ010000370.1 GCA_947456845.1 Burkholderiales bacterium
ACCCGACCGTTGCGTGAGGTGGTCGCGGTGGCGCAAAAAGTGGCCAAGGGCGACTTGCGCGGCGAGATCGTCGTCAATGGCAACGACGAGACCGGCGTGCTGCTTTCCGCAGTGGCCACCATGCAGAAGGAAATGCGTTCCCTGGTCGGCTCGGTCAAGGAAGACGTAGGCGCGGTGTCGGTCTCGGCCGGCGAGCTCGTGTCGGCCGCGACCGGCCTGGCGGGCAGCAGCGCCTCGCAGACCGATGCGGTCAGTTCCACGGCGGCATCGGTCGAGGAGCTTGCGGTGAGCATTTCCCAGGTCGCCGAGAGCGCACGCCAGGCCAGCGCCGTGGTTGAGGAAACCGTGCGCGTCTCCGACAACGGGCTGGAGCGCGGTAACCAGGTGCAGTCCGAGATCGCCGCGATCGACAGCGCGGTCGCCGATTTCGGCGGGCAGATGGAAGGCCTGCGCGCGCAGGCCGCTGATATCGGAACCGTGGTCAAGCTCATCCGGGAGATTGCCGAGCAGACCAACCTGCTGGCGCTCAACGCCGCCATCGAGGCCGCCCGGGCGGGCGAACAGGGGCGCGGCTTCGCCGTGGTCGCCGACGAGGTACGCAAGCTCGCCGAGCGCACGTCGACAGCGACGGCGGACATCCAGAAAACCATCGAAGGCATCCAGGGCAACATGGCGGCTGCCGGCGATCGGCTCGAGAACGTGAAGTCGCGCGTGCGCGACGGCGTGGTCTCGATACGCGAACTTGTCGAACCGCTGAAGGACCTTCAGCAGCAGGCCGCGCGCGCGGCCGAGGGCCTGCGCGAACTCTCCAGCGCCACCAGGGAACAGAAGCAGGTCAGCGAGAAGATCGCGCTCAATACCGAGCGCATCGCCACCGCGGCGGAGCGGGGCCGCGTGGCGATCGCGCAAAGCCGCGATACCGCCGGCCAACTGGAGACCACGGCGCAGCGTCTTCTGGGCTCGACCATGCGCTACCAGCTTTCCTGACCCGCGAATCGTACGGGCCCGGCGCGGGCGGCGGCTAGGCCGCCTTGCGCCAGACGATCCAGTAGATTCCGGCCACGAGCAGGGCGCCGCCGGCGAGGTTGCCCAGGGTCACCGGCACCAGGTTGGCGGCCATGCCGCCCAGGTCGATCGCCGCCCCCGGCGGTACCGCCGTCCCCGAGGATGCCAGCAGCATCGCCAGGGCGATGAAATAGAAATTGGCGATACTGTGCTCGAAGCCGGCCGCCACGAAAGCCGATATCGGGAACACCACCGCCAGCACCTTGTCGGTGACGCTGCGGCCCGCCATGGCCAGCCAGACCGCCATGCACACCAGCAGGTTGCAGAGCACGCCGCGGAAAAACGCTTCCGTGAACGGCAGGGCGGTCTTCGCCGCCGCAATTGCCATGGTCTGCGCGGCGACGGCACCCTTGCCGAGGCCGGGATGGCCCGACATCCACACCAGCCAGGCCAGCGCGACTGCGCCGACTCCGTTGGTCAGCAGGGCAACGCCCCAATTGCGCAGGAGTTCCGGGGTGGTCACGCGGTTGTCGGCCCAGGCCATGACGATGAGGTTGTTGCCGGTGAAAAGTTCGGCCCCGGCGATCACCACCAGGACCAGGCCCAGCGAGAAGGCCAGGCCGCCCAGCAGGCGGGCGGGCGCGAGCGACAAGGCATGGTCGGCGGCCACGATGGTGTAGTACATCGCACCCAGCCCGATGAAGGCGCCGGCGAGCAGCCCCAGCATGGCGAGCCTGGCCAAGGGCAGGTGCGCCTTGGCGACGCCGGCGGCCTCGACGCGGTCGGCGATCTCGGCCGGAGAGTACAGATCGATGCCCAGGGGCGGCGGGGATGGCGTCATGGCGGCAGTTGAGGTTGCGCAGGCCCGTATTCTGGACCGGAACGCGGCTCCCGGGGTCGCCGCACCTTTGCGCTGGATCAAACCTCCCCGAGCCGCTTCATCGACACTTCGCCTCAGCAACCAGAGCGGGAGTGATCAACATGAGCGGGCAGATCGCGGCGTGGCATGCCGAACACCTCAACTTCGCGCGCCTTCTCAGACTGTTCGAGGAGCAGGTCATGCGTTTCGCCGCCGCAGAGACGCCGGACTACGACCTGATGCGCGACATCGTGTTCTATCTCAACAACTTTCCCGACGTTCACCATCACCGCTACGAGGACGAAGTCTTCGAGCGCGTCGCCCGGCTCGACGCCAGTTTGCGGCCGCTGGCCGACCGGCTTGTGCAGGAGCACCGCGTCATCGCCGCCTGCGGCGCGCGGTTGCTCGAACTTGTCGAATCCGTGATCGGTGGCGCGGTGGTCGCGCGGGCCGAAGTCGAGGCTGCGGCCGCCAGTTACCTGGTCTACTACCGGGCCCATCTCGAGGCCGAGGAAGGCAGGATGCTGCCGCGGGTCGCGGCCCTGCTCAGGGAGGCAGACTGGCAAGAGGTCGCCGAGGCGGTGACGCGCAAGTCGCGCGGCGATCCCTTGTTCGGGCCGGCGGCGGAAGAGCGCTTCCGCAGGTTGCGCCATGAAATAGAGCGCGAGGCGGCCGGCGCGGCCGCCTCGCGCTGACTGGCCATGCCTGCCGCCCCACCGGAATCGCCACTGGCGCAGGACGCGCATGCCGTGGCGCAGGTGCGCGAGGTCGGACTAGCCAGTCCTTTCGTATGGCTGGCGCGGGGCCATGCGGACATGCGCGCCACCGGTTACGCGGGGTCCTTCTACGGCGCGCTGTTCGCGCTGATGGGGCTGGGCATCACAACCATCTACGAGGTCAAGTGGCAGCTGACGATGGGCCTGGTGGCGGGGTTCTTCCTGGTCGGGCCGTTCGTTTGCTGCGGCATTTACTGGTTGTCGCGCCAGGTCGCCGCCGGGGAGCGGCCGAGCCTCGTCGCCTCCCTGACCTGCTGGCGCCGCAACCCGGCCGGCATCGGTTTCTTCGCCGCCATCATCACGTTCGCGATGATTGTCTGGGCGCGCGTGTCGGTGGTGATATTCGCGCTGTTCTCGGCGCGCGACTTCCCGACCCTGCAGGGGGTGCTCAAGCAGATCTTCGCCGCCACCAACCTGCCGTTCGTCGGCGTCTGGTTCGGCGTGGGTTTCGTGTTTGCCTCGCTGGTGTTCGCGGTGTCGGTGGTGTCGGTGCCGATGATGCTCGATCGCAACAGCGACACCATGATGTCGATATTCGCCAGCGTGAAGGTACTGTGGACCAACCCCGGCCCGCTCTACTTGTGGGCGGCCCTGATCGTGCTCATCATCGGCGCGAGCCTGGTGCTGGGCATGATTCCCCTGGTGGTGACCGCGCCGCTGATCGGGCATGCCACCTGGCACGCCTATCGTGACCTGATCGGTTGATGCAGCCGGCGCGCCTGGCCCCGCTTTGGGCTCTTTGACGGCGCCTGCGGCGCCGGTTAGGATGCGCCGTTACGGAAAGGTGCGGAGATCCTGGAGCGGACATGACCATGCATGTGCCACCGCAGATGATGATCAAGCGGCTGCAACACGCCGTTCTGCTGTTCGTTTCCGGCTTGGCCGCCGCGACGGGCGCAAACGCCGAATCCCGCCTCGAGCGCGGGCGCTATCTGATGCAGTCCATCGTGGCCTGCGGCAATTGCCACACCCCACAGGGACCCGACGGGCCGATGCCCGGCATGGAGCTCGCCGGCGGGCTGAAGATCGAGGACAAGCCCTTCACCGCCATTGCCTCCAACATCACGCCGGACCGTGAGACCGGCATCGGCAAGTGGACCGACGCGCAGATTGTCACCGCCATCCGCGAAGGCAGGCGGCCGGACGGGTCGATCATCGGTCCGCCGATGCCGATCGGCCTGTACCGCGGCATGTCGGACAACGACGCGCGCGCCATCGTGGCCTACCTGCGCAGCGTCAAGCCGGTCAAAAACCAGGTGGCCAAGTCCGAGTACCGCATCCCGCTGCCGCCCGGTTACGGCCCGCCGGTAGGCAAGGTGGCCGATGTGCCGCGCACCGACAAGCTGGCCTACGGCCGCTACCTCGCGGGGCCGCTCGGACACTGCGTGGAATGTCATTCTCCGGCCGGTCCCCAGGGGGCGCCGGACCTGGAAAACAGGCTCGGTGCGGGCGGCTTCAGCTTCTTCGGGCCCTGGGGCGTGAGCGTCTCGACCAACATCACGCCCGCCGGCCTGTCGAAATACTCGGATGGCGATCTCAAGAAGGTGATCACCACCGGCGTACGGCCCGACGGCAGCCGGCTCAAGCCGCCGATGGGCGTGGCTTACTATGTCCGGATGCGCCCGGCCGATCTCGACGCGCTCGTGGCGTACCTGCGCAGCCTGCCCGCCAAATAGTGGCTGCGCGAATCCGGGTGCAGCG
>CANGUJ010000371.1 GCA_947456845.1 Burkholderiales bacterium
GAGCCCAATATGGCCATCACCGACATCCGCGTCGACAAGGTGTTCATAGGCTCCTGCACCAACTCGCGCATCGAAGACATGCGCCAGGCGGCGTGGGTGGTCAGGCGCCTCGGGCGGCGCGTCGCCGCCAACGTCAAGGCCGCGCTCGTGGTGCCCGGCTCGGGCCTGGTCAAGGCGCAGGCCGAAGCCGAGGGCCTCGACAAGGTTTTCACCGACGCCGGTTTCCAGTGGCGCGAGCCGGGCTGCTCGATGTGCCTGGCCATGAATGCAGACCGCCTGGAGCCGGGCGAGCGCTGCGCGTCGACCTCGAACCGCAATTTCGAAGGGCGGCAGGGCGCTGGCGGGCGCACCCACCTGGTGAGCCCGGCGATGGCCGCCGCCGCAGCCATCGAGGGGCATTTCGCCGACGTTCGCAAGCTGACCTGACCGCTGCCCGTCGCCGTGCCGGATGGCGCGGCCGGACATGGAGCATTCGCATGGACAAATTCACGTTGCACAAGGGCCTTGCGGCCCCGATGGACCGGGAGAACGTCGACACCGACGCCATCATCCCCAAGCAGTTCCTCAAGTCGATCCACCGCACGGGTTTCGGTGAAAACCTGTTCGATGCATGGCGCTACAAGGACGTCGGCGAGCCCGGCATGGACAATGCGAAACGGCCGCTCAATCCCGATTTCGTCCTCAACCAGCCGCGCTACCGCGGCGCCTCCATACTGGTGGCCGGCAAGAACTTCGGCTGCGGCTCGTCGCGCGAGCATGCGCCCTGGGCGTTGCAGCAATACGGTTTCCGCGCGGTGATCGCGCCGTCTTTCGCCGACATCTTCTTCAACAATTGCTACAAGAACGGCCTGCTGCCTGTGGTCCTGCCCGATAGCGCCGTCCGGCGCCTGATCGACGAGATCAAGGGTTTTGTCGGCTACGAACTCACCATCGACCTCGAGTCGCAGACCGTGCGGTCCGCCGGCGGCGAGGCGATGGATTTCGATATCACCCCGCACCGCAAGTACTGCCTGTTGAACGGCTTCGACGACATCGGCCTCACGCTGCGCCAGTCCGACAAGATCCGCGCCTTCGAAGCCGAGCGCCGGGCCCGCCACCCCTACTACTTCAATACCCGGATAGCCTGATGAAGATCGCAGTCCTGCCAGGAGATGGCATCGGAACCGAAATCACCGCCCAGGCGGTGCGAGTGCTCAAGGCGCTGGCCTTGCCGATGGAACTCGAGGAAGCGCCCGTGGGCGGCGCCGCGTACGACCGTTTGGGCGACCCGTTGCCCGAATCGACCCTGAATCTCGCGAAGGCTGCCGATGCCATCTTGTTCGGTGCGGTCGGCGGCTGGCAATACGACACGCAGCCGCGCTCCAAGCGGCCCGAGCAGGCGGTCCTGGGCCTGCGCAAGCACCTCGGCCTGTTTGCCAACCTGCGCCCGTCGATTGTCTATCCTGAACTGGTCAATGCCTCGACCCTCAAGGCCGAGGTGGTATCCGGGCTGGACCTCCTGATCCTGCGCGAACTCACCGGCGACGTCTATTTCGGCCAGCCGCGCGGCGTTCGCATCGCCGAAGACGGTCCGTTCAAGGGACAGCGCGAAGGCTTCGACACCATGCGCTATGCCGAGGGCGAGATCCGGCGCATCATGCATGTCGGTTTCGCTGCGGCGCGCAAGCGCGGCAAGAAGCTCTGTTCGGTCGACAAGGCCAACGTCCTGGAGACCATGCAGTTGTGGAAAGACGTGGCCGCCGATGTGGCCAGGGAATATCCGGATGTCGCCTTCTCCAGCATGTATGTCGACAATGCGGCCATGCAGTTGATCCGCAATCCCAAGCAGTTCGACGTGATGGTGACCGGCAACATGTTCGGCGACATCCTGTCCGACGAGGCCTCGATGCTGACCGGGTCGATCGGCATGCAGCCCTCGGCGTCGCTCAACGAGTCCAGCAAGGGCCTGTACGAACCGATCCATGGCTCCGCCCCGGATATCGCGGGCAAGAATCTGGCCAATCCGCTGGCGACTATCTTGTCGGCGGCGATGATGCTGCGCTATTCGTTCGACAAAGACGAGGCCGCCGGGCGCATCGAGTCGGCCGTGCGCAAGGTGCTTGCGCAGGGACTGCGCACCGCGGATATCTACGAAGCCGGCACGACCAAGGTCGGCACCGTTGAAATGGGCGACGCGGTTCTCAAGGCTCTCTAGGAAGCGCGGTCCGGTTGTCAGGGCACGGGCCGCTGGCGGCCGCAAACCCGGGAAGATGACAACCGACTGGCGAGGCAGGCGATGAAAAAAGTAGGCATGGTGGGGTGGCGCGGCATGGTGGGCTCCGTGCTGATGCAGCGCATGGAAGACGAGGGCGACTTCGCCCTGATCGACCCGGTGTTCTTTTCCACATCCGCCGCCGGCGGCGTGGGTCCCAAGGTCGGCGGCAGGCCGACCGATGTGCTTCAGGATGCCGCCAGCGTCGATGCGCTCAGGCGCATGGACGTCATCATCACCTGCCAGGGGGGGGACTGGACCAACGAGATGTACCCGAAGCTGCGTTCGGCCGGCTGGAACGGGTTCTGGATCGATGCCGCCTCGGCGTTGCGCATGAAGGATGACGCGATCATCATCCTGGATCCCGTGAACATGCCGGTGATCAAGGCGGCGCTGGCCCGGGGCCTGCGCAGCTACATCGGCGGGAATTGCACCGTCAGCCTCATGCTGATGGCGCTCGACGGCCTGTTCAAGGCCGAACTGGTCGAGTGGCTGTCGGCCATGACCTACCAGGCGGCTTCGGGTGCCGGCGCGGCCAACATGCGCGAATTGCTGTCCCAGATGGGCCGCGCCCATGCGGCGGTCGGGCCCATGCTCGATGACCCGGCGTCGGCGATACTGGACATTGACCGCGGGGTGGCCGCCACCCTGCGCGATGCGGCCTTCCCGGTGGACAATTTCGGCGTACCGTTGGCCGGCAGCCTGATCGCCTGGATCGACAAGGATCTCGGCAACGGCATGAGCCGCGAGGAGTGGAAGGGCGGCGCCGAGGGCAACAAGATTCTCGGGCGAGAGGCCAATCCGATTCCCATCGACGGCTTGTGCGTGCGCATCGGCGCGATGCGCTGTCATTCGCAGGCGCTCACGGTCAAGCTCAAGCGTGACGTGCCGATGGACGAGATCGAAGGCATGCTGGCTGCCGCCAACCCCTGGGCGAAAGTGGTTCCAAACCGGCGCGAGGACACCATGCGCGACCTGTCTCCGGCGGCCGTGACCGGGAAACTGGAAACGCCGGTCGGGCGCCTGCGCAAGATGTCCATGGGTCCGCAGTACCTGTCCGCGTTTACCGTAGGTGATCAGTTGCTCTGGGGGGCCGCTGAGCCGCTGCGGCGCATGCTGCGCATCCTGCTGGACGCCTGAGCCTCACGTTTCGGCGAACCCTGCCGTTGTATCTGCCCAACATCTTGGGCGCTATGCGCCGCAAGTCACACTTCAAGTCAAGGGTTAGCTTGCACCGCTAACCTTTTGATGTTACCTTCATTATCTGGGGAAAACCGTTATCTTAGGCTTTTTGCCCCTGTTATTTGCGCGCACTTGCACCGGTTGGCTGCGATGACGCGCGCCCAGGGATGCGTAAGTCTTCGCTTAGGGCAGCCCGATGAGTCTCGAGGGAGCCGGGGGTTACAGACTGTGAGACAACACAAACTCAAGAAAATCGTTGCTGCGGCCGCCTTGGCGCTCTCGGGCGCCGTCCTGACCCCGTCCGCCGATGCTGCCGGCCTGGGCAAGCTGACTGTGACCTCTGCTCTGGGCCAACCTCTGCGGGCGGAGATAGACCTCACCGCGGTGACCCGAGAAGAAGCTACCAGCCTGGCCGCGCGCCTGGCATCCCCCGAGGCTTTCCGCCAGGCGGGCATCGAATACAACGCGGCGTTGCTGGGTGTGAGTTTCACCGTGGCGCGGCGGCCAACCGGCCAGTTCTTTATCAGCCTCCAGTCGACCCAGCCGATCAACGAGCCTTTCGTGGACATGCTCGTCGAACTGAGTTGGGCCACTGGCCGGCTGGTGCGCGAATACACTTTCCTCCTTGACCCGGTGGAAATGCGGCCCAGCGTGCCGCCGGCTGTCGCCAGCGAGCCCAAGCCCGTGGCGCAGCCCGAACCTCCGCGCGCTGCTGAAAATGCGCCCGCGCCGGCGTCCGCCGCGCCGCCAGCCCGCGCGCCGGTGGCTGTCAAGCCGCCTCCAGCCGAAAAGCCGGCCGCCAGGCCTGTCGCACCAGCGGAGAAACCGGCCGCCAAGCCGGCCGCGCCCGCGCCGGGTCAGTTGGCCGGCAGCTATGAAGTCAAGCGCGGCGATACACTTGGA
>CANGUJ010000372.1 GCA_947456845.1 Burkholderiales bacterium
ATCTGCATGATGATGTCGCAGCCGCCCTCGAGGTGGAAGGGCGACAGCCCGCCTTCGCCGGTATCCATCCAGCATCCGGCCGCGCCGGCGCCGCGCGACAGGGCCGCCACCGCCGGGGCGGAGATGGCGCCGAAGCTCATGCCGCTGATGTTGAACACCGAACGCGCGGTGAACGGCGTGGCGGCATAGCCCGCGCCGATCACCAGGGGCGGGGTGGGCGCGCGCTCCTCCTCGAGCACCGGAAAGCCGGCGTTGACGAAGATCAGCGCGCCGCTCTGGTGCAGATCCAGGGTGGAACCGAAGCCGATCAGGCCGCCTTCGTTCTTGGCCAGCCGGTACACCCAGGAACGAGTGGCGCGGTTGAAGGGCATCTCGTCACGGTCGCCCATGAAGAAATACTGCCGGAAGTATTCGCCGAGTTCCTCGAATTGGTAGCGCAGGTGCCCGATGACCGGATAGTTGCGCAGGATGGTGTGCTGCTTCTGCGTCACATCGCGGATGAACAGGAAGACCAGCCCGGCGATGCAGGCGAAGGCGATAAGGGTGCCCAGCCCGTAGGCGACCACCGAGACCATGTGTTCGAAGCCCATTGACCCTCCGCCGTCGGGTGCCGCCGCCGCGCGCGCGGGATGTTCCGGCGCCGCGTCGACGCCGGCCAATGTAACGCATAATTCCGCCATGGGACAACACAACATCGAAGCCGTCGTCCTGGACCTCGACGACACCCTCTGGCCGATCGCGCCGGTGATCAATCGCGCCGAGAACGCGCTGGCCCGCTGGATCGCCCTGCGCGCGCCGGCGGTGGCCGCGCAGTGGGACGTGAACACCCTGAAACTGCTGCGCGCCAGCCTGGTGGCCGCCAACCCGAGCCTCAGGAACGACGTCATGGGGCTGCGCCGCGGCACCATCGCCGCCGCCTTCGCGGACGCCGGCGCGCCGGCCGAGCAGGCCGAGGAAGCCTTCGCGTTCTTCCGCGCCGAGCGCCAGAAGGTGGAGTTCTATCCGGACGCCCTGCCGGCGCTGGAGCGCCTGCGCAAGCGCTACCGCCTGGGCGTGATCTCGAACGGTTTCGCCGATGTGCACTCGATCGGCATCGGCGCGCACTTCGACGCGGTGGTCTCAGCTCATGAAGTCGGCATATCCAAGCCCGACCCGCGCATTTTCGGCGCCTGCGTCGAGCGCATGGGCATCGCGCCGGCGGCGATGCTCTATGCCGGGGACGACCCCGCCAACGATGTGGTCGCGCCGCAGGCGGCTGGCTTCAGGGCCGCGTGGATCAACCGCGCCGGCCATGCCTGGCCGGATGACATGCCCCCCCCCGCGGCGCAGGCGCCGGTGTTCAGCCATCTCGGGGAGCTTGCCGACTGGCTGCTCGCCGCCTGAACCCGCGCCCGCTTCAGGGGCGCTCGGACCCGCGCCCGCTTCAGGGGCGCTCGGACCCGCGCCCGCTTCAGGGGCGCTCGGACCCGCGCCCGCTTCAGGGGCGCTCGGCGGCCAGCCAGGCCTCGGCCAGCCGCACCCAGTAGGTGGCGCCCAGAGGGATGAGTTCGTCGTTGAAATCGTAGTTCGGGTTGTGCAGATTGCACGGCCCGATGCCGTGCCCGGCCTCGCGGTGGGCGCCGTCGCCGTTGCCGATGAAGCAGTAGCAGCCCGGCTTGGCCTGGAGCATGTAGGCGAAATCCTCCGCGCCCATGGTCGGTTCCTGGGCCAGCACGTTGGCCTCGCCCACCACCGAGCCCATCACCCGGCGGGCGAAGTCGGTTTCGGCCGGGTGGTTGACGGTGGGCGGATAGTTGCGCCGGAACTCGAACTCGCAGGTTGCGCCGAAAGCGGCCGCGGTATGCCGCGCCACCTCTTCCATGCGCGTCTCGATCATGTCGAGGGTCTCGACGGTGAAGGTGCGCACCGTGCCTTCGAGGGTCGCGGCATCCGGCACCACGTTGGTGGCCTCGCCGGCATGGATCATGGTGACCGAGATCACTCCGGCTTCGACCGGCTTCTTGTTGCGCGAGATGATGGTCTGGAAGGCCTGCACGATCTGGCAGGCCACCGGCACCGGGTCGATGCCGTTGTGCGGCAGGGCCGCATGGCTGCCCTTGCCACGGACGACGACGCGGAATTCGTTCGACGAGGCCATCACCGGCCCGGTGGAAACGGCGAACGTGCCCACCTCCATGCCCGGCCAGTTGTGCATGCCGAACACGGCCTCCATGGGGAACTGCTCGAACAGCCCGTCCTTGATCATCTCGCGGGCGCCGCCACCGCCCTCCTCCGCCGGCTGGAAGATCAGGTAGACCGTGCCGTCGAAGGCGCGCTGCTGCGAGAAATGCCTGGCCGCCGCCAGCAGCATGGAAATGTGGCCGTCATGCCCGCAGGCATGCATGCGGCCGGCATGCCTGGAGGCATGCGCGAAGGTGTTGTGCTCGGTCATCGGCAGGGCGTCGATGTCGGCGCGCAGGCCCACCGCGCGGCTGCTCGTGCCGTTCCTGACGATGCCGACCACGCCGGTGCCGCCCAGGCCGCGGTGCACCGGGATGCCCCACTCGGCGAGCTTGGCCGCGATCACGTCGGCGGTGCGCTTTTCCTCGAAGCACAGTTCGGGATGAGCATGGATGTCGCGCCGCACGGCCTGGATTTCGGCCGCATGGCCAATGATGCTGTCGATGATGTTCATGTCGCGCTCCTTGGTTTGGCGTCCGGCCGGCCCGGCAAGCGTGCCGCGCGCCCGAAAACCCGCATTTTAAGCCGCGGGCGCAGGCCCGTCGACCCGGCCTTCCCTGAGGCGGATGCTGCGCTGGCAGCGATTGGCGATGCCCGCATCGTGGGTCACCAGCACCAGCGTGGTGCCGAGCTCGGCGTTGAGCCCGAACAGGAGTTCGATGATGTTCGCGCCGGTGACGGTGTCGAGGTTGCCGGTGGGCTCGTCGGCGAACAGGATCTTCGGGTGCGGCGCGAAGGCGCGCGCCACCGCGACCCGCTGCTGCTCGCCGCCGGACAGGTGCTTGGGATAGTGCGTCAGCCGGCTGCCGAGCCCGACCCGGCCGAGGGTTTCGCGCGCCACCGCCTGCGCGTCGCCGCGCCCGGCCAGCTCCAGCGGGAGCATCACGTTTTCCAGCGCGTTGAGGTGGGGCATGAGCTGAAAGGCCTGGAACACGAAGCCCGCCAGCCGCCCGCGCACCGCGGCGCGGCCGTCCTCGTCGAGGGCGAACAGGTCGGTGCCGTCCAGGAACACCTTGCCGCCGCTCGGCGTATCCAGCCCCGCGAGCAGCGACAGCAGGGTGGATTTGCCCGACCCGGAGGCGCCGACGATGGCCAGCGACTCCCTTTCCCGCACGGCGAGGTCGATCTCGTGCAGAATCGTGAGCGGTGTCTCGCCGTTGGGCACCGCCTTGGTCAACCCGCGCGCCTCGATGATGTCCCGACTCCCTGCACCGCTCATGAAGTTTCTCTTCGCCGTACTCGTGTGGATGACGACATTCGCCGCCGCGCCGGCCATGGGCGCACCCGCGATCCTGGTATTTGGGGACAGCCTGTCGGCTGAATACGGCCTCAAGCGCGGCGCCGGATGGGCCGCCCTGCTAGCCGAAAGGCTCAAGCAGCAAAGGCTCGATTATAGCGTCGTCAATGCCAGCATCAGCGGCGAGACCAGCGCCGGCGGCGCCACGCGCATCGCCGCGGAACTGGCCAGGGTCAAGCCGGCCGTGCTGATCATCGAACTCGGCGGCAATGACGGCCTGCGCGGCCTGTCGCTGGCGGCCACGCGCGCCAATTTCGAAACCATGATCAAGGCGGGCAAGGCGGCCGGCGCCCGCATCCTCCTGTGCGGCATGCAGTTGCCCCCCAACTACGGTCGCGACTACACAGAGCGCTTCCGCGCCATGTACGCCGACCTGGCAAAGGCGCACGGCGTGGCCCTGCTGCCGTTTTTCCTCGAAGGTGTAGGCGACAAGCGCGAGTTGTTCCAGGCCGACGGCATCCATCCATCGGCCGAGGCGCAGCCGCGCATCCTGGACAACGTCTGGCCGCTGCTCCTGCCGCTGATCAAGCCGGGGCGCAAGTAGCCGCGCCTTGCGCCTAGAATCGCCCCTGCGGACCGGGCGCGCGCCCGCCCCACCCCCTTGAGAAGAACGCCGCTTGAGCCCGATTCCCGCCGTCACCTGCGCCGACTTCGACGCCTTCGACACCATCATCGACGTGCGCTCGCCGGCGGAATACGCGCTCGACCGCGTGCCCGGCGCGGTCTCCGCCCCGGTGCTCGACGACGCCGAACGCGCCCGCATCGGCACGCTGCACAAGCAGGTGTCCGCGTTCGCGGCCCGGAAAGCCGGCGCGGC
>CANGUJ010000373.1 GCA_947456845.1 Burkholderiales bacterium
GACGCGCCGCGGATGCGGCGCCCGGGGGACGGCCGCGCCATCCGCCGCGCCAGGGTCGGCCGTCATCGGAACGCGCGCATGGCGTCGCCCTAACGTTTCAGGATGGACAGCAGATTGTAGAAATCGTCGGTGAAAATCCGCAGGTCCTTGCGCGCGGGGGCGGGCTCGGAGGCGTTCTTGATGTTCGGCTTTTCCAGCAGGGCCTTGTTGCGCGTGACGATCACCTGGTCGGTCGACGAGGTGTAGTAGTCGGCGCCCTCGGCCCAATCGCTCACCCAGGCGGTCTGCATGCCGAACTCGTCGGCCAGGCGCCGGATCACCGGCATCAGGTCGACGAAACGGTTGGTCGCCTGGAACACGATGGCACCGTCCTGCTTGATGTGCCGCACGTAGGTGGCCATGGCCTCGCGGGTGATCAGGTGCATCGGGATCGAATCGCCCGAAAACGCATCGATGGCCAGCATGTCGTACTGGCGCGACGCCTCGCGCTCGAGCGCCAGGCGCCCGTCGCCGAGCACATGCTCGACCTTGGCCTTGGTTTCCTTCTGGAACGTGAATTCGCGCGCCGCCAGTTCCACCACCACCGGATCGATCTCGTAGAACACCCAGAAATCCCCCTCCCTGCTGTGGGTAAGGAGGGCACCCGCCCCCAGACCGATCACGCCGACCCTGCGCGCACCGTCCAGGGAGGACAAAAGGCGCCCGTAGGCGGAGGTGGGGGCGAAGTAGCTGGTCGGCTCCATGGTGCGGCCCGGCTCCATGTGCTGGCCGCCGTGGTTGATGCCGCCGTGGTACATCACGCGGAAACGGGTCGGCTCGGTCTGGTCGCGGGTGCGCACCACGCCGTAGAAATTGCGGTCCATCTCGCGCACCCCCCGGGTGTAGTACTTGATGGCCTCCATGTCGAACATCACCACCCCCCCGATCACCGCCAGCGCGGCGGCGCGATAGGCCCAGAGCGCGGCGGGCTGCGCCGACGGGAGGCCCCATACGCGCAACGCCAGCAGCACGCCCAGCAGCACCAGCACGATGTGCATCTCGTAGTAGCCGCGCAGCGCCAGCGGCGCACCGATGGCCACCAGCAGCGCGCCGATGGCGCCGCCCACCGACATCATCAGGTAGTAAAGCGTGAGGTGGCGCGGGTCGGGCTTCATGCGCGCGAGTTCCCCGTGGCAGAACATGCAGGCCGCGAACAGGCCGAGGGCGTACAGCGGCAGGACATAGCGCAGCTGCAGCGAGTCGATCTGCCATGCCATGCCCAGCACGCAGGCCGCCAGGAGGGGCATGAACACCACGCGGGAGTACCAGCGCGGATGGTCGAAGCAGATGATGAAGGTGAGCAGATACAAGGCCAGCGGCAGCACCCACAGGAAGGGCACCGAGGCGATGTTCTGCGTGATGTGGTTGGACACCGCCAGCAGCACGCACGACCCGGTCGCCGACAGCGCCAGCCAGGTCAGCAGGCGGGCGGGCCGCACCGGCTCGGCCGGGGTTTCGGGCGCAGCGGTGCTCGCGGCGCCGGCCGCGCGCGTGGCGGCATGGCGGATCGAATGCATGCCGGTGGCGATGCACACCAGCGCAAACACGGCATACATGCCGGACCAGAGCTTGGCCGAGGTGTTCACGCCGAAGAACGGTTCGACCAGGACCGGATAGCCCAGCAGGGCGAGGAGCGAGGCGAAGTTCGACAAGGCGAACAACCGGTACGGCACGCTCGTGTTGAAGCGCTGCCAGTACCAGGCCTGCAACAGCGGCGTCGTGGTCGAAAGCAACAGATACGGCAGGCCGATGGTGACCGTCAGCAGGCCCAGGATGCGCAGGATCGGATCCTCGTTGCCGGCCGGCTTCCAGGACGCGTCCGCCAGAATGGGCAGGGTCGCCAGCGACACCACGAGCAGTGCAGCGTGCAGGTAGAGCTGCTGTCGCGGCTTCAGCCAGCGCACCGACGCATCCGCATACGCATAACCCGCCAGGAGCGCGCTCTGGAAGAAGAGCAGGCAGGTGGTCCATACCGAAGCGGAACCGCCGAACCAGGGCAGGATCTGCTTGGCGATCAGCGGCTGCACCAGAAACAGCAGAAAGGCGGACAGGAAGATCGTGAGTGCGTAGGGAAGCATCGAAAGGTCAGTGCGGGTTCGGGCCGCCGTGAGGCGGCAGGAGTAGTCAGGAAAACGAGCCGGCCATCCCGGAAGACCGCGCGGCTCGCGCTGTAATGCCGTCGCCCCGTGCGCCAGACAGGCGCGCGGCGCTCGGGCTTGCGGTGATCAGGCTCGCGGGGACTTGATCTCCTCGAGTCGGTCGGTGGCCGGCGGCGGCGTGCGCGATAGCGCCGCGATTTCCGCCCGCAACGCGGGCGTCATGGCCACCTCGACCGCGGCCAGCGAATCGCGCAACTGCAGGACGTTGCGGGCACCCACGATGGGCGCGGTGACGGCCGGATGCGCGCCCACCCAGGCCACCGCGGCGGCGACCGGATTGAGACTGCGCGCCCGGCAAAAAGCGGCGAACCTGTCGGCCACCTCGAACATCCAGCCCTCGCCGTAGCGCGCCTCGTACATCTTGTTGCTTCTGAGCCTGCCGCCCGCATCCCCTGCATACTTGCCGGAGAGCAGGCCCGCTGCGCCCGGACTGTAGGGAATGACGCCGATCCCGTTGGCTTCGGCCATCGGCAGGATTTCCACCTCCGCCTGGCGCTTGACCAGGTTGTACATCGGCTGGATCACCTGCAGGCGCGCCCAGTTGTTGCGTTCCTGGATGTCCACCGCGCGCTGTACCTGCCAGGCGGCATAGTTGCTCACCGCCGGGTACAGCACCTTGCCGTCGCGCACCAGGTCTTCGAGCGCGCGCATCGATTCGTCGATCGGCGTGCGATGGTCGAATTGATGCAGGAACAGCACCTCCACCCGGTCGGTCTTCAGGCGCCTGAGGCTGGCCTCGACCGCGCGCGTGACATGGCGGCGCGACGTGCCGCGCGCGTTGATGTCGTCACCGCTGGGATTGAAGCATTTGGTGGTGATCACGAGTTTTTCCCGCTCGCCTTGCATCAGCGCGCCCAGGATCTCCTCCGAGCGGCCCTTGTTGTACTGGTCGGCGCAATCGAAGAAATTGATGCCCGCCTCGCGGCAGGCCTTGTACATGGCCGCGGACGCGGCTTCGTCGGCGTCGCCGCCGAAAGACATGGTGCCGAAGCACAGTTCGGACACGCGGATGCCGGTCCTGCCGAGGATCTTGTATTTCATTGCCGTAGTTTAGCGCGGAGCGCCCGGCCAGCCGCCCCGCCTGGCGGGCAGCCGTAGCGCCGCAGGCACCCCGCGCGGGCCCCTAAAGGCCGCCCTGCACCAGGCGTTGCCGCCGCGTCAGGCTGCACCCGCCGAGCGCGGCGCCGCGCTTGGCGAGAGGGCCGGCCATGTGCCAACCCATGCGTCCGAGGCCAATGAATGCGATCTTCATCCGTGCGCCTCAATCCGCGTCCGGGCTGGCGCCTGGCGGCGACGCCGGGCGCCAGGCGCCGCTTGCGATCGCCGCGTCACGGTCGGCCGCATGCTGGAATTGCGGCGTCTCGTCGCGCGGCTGGCGGGTGTCGCCGCGGTCGGCGCGCATGGCGTCGGTGCGCCAATCACCCGCGGCGTCCCATTGGTTGGGCAGCCGCACGATGGTCTCCGGCTGCGTGATCGTGTCGAAACCCGCCAGCGCGGCGCGCACGATGGCCAACTGGTCAGCCGCATCGAAGGGCTTGCCGGTCGAATGCCCCAGCGGATAGTCGACGAATGTTGCCCGCGGCGGCCGGCCCGCCCCGAGGATGTCGAGCGCGCTTCCCAGGCACATGGTCGGGATGCCGTGCGCCTCAAGGTACCGGGCGACCAGACACACGGTCTGGTGGCACACCGGTCACATCGATACAAGGAGCGCGCAGTCCACTTTCTGCTGGCGAAACCCCGCCAGAAGCGCCGGCGCGACCTCCTCGCGCACCCGGCGCTGCGAATACACGCCGCCCATGCATGAGAACACCTGGTCGGCGAGGCTGCCGATCGCGCCTTCGGCCTGGAGGGCGCGCAAGGCCGTGAGCGGCAGGATGCAGTCGGCGTCCTGCCGCGCATCGACCAGGTAATTCTCGGTCACATGCGAGAAGCGCAGCGCGCTTTTCGGCGTGTCGGCCGGGATGCTGCGGATCGAGGTGTCATCCTTGTAGTGATACGCCACCTGCCCCACGGCATACGCGCCGGAGGTCGAGAGCATGCCGACCGTCGACGCGGCCAGCGGCCTGGCCAGCGGTGTCCATGGCGGCGCGTCATCGGCCTGATACCAGCGGTAGGGCGCATA
>CANGUJ010000374.1 GCA_947456845.1 Burkholderiales bacterium
ATTTCCCGGATATTTGAATGAAAAGTGCCGCGAGTGTAATCGCACGGCCGCGCGCCCACAAATCCACCCGCGCATTCGGCATCGCGCGCCGCCTCGAATCCGAGCCGATGTGGTCCCACGGTGGGGCTACAATCCGCTTGGGAGCGCTGCTTTCCCCGAACGCCGCCCACGCCGCCCAACCTCCAACGAAGACAAAGACCCCTGCGCATGTCACAACTCTTTTCCCCCATTTCTCTGGGCCAGCTCACGCTCGCCAACCGCATCGTGGTCTCGCCGATGTGCCAGTACTCCGCCGTCGACGGCGATGCCCAGGACTGGCACCTGATGCACTTGGGGCAGATGGCCATTTCCGGAGCTGGCATGCTGATCATCGAAGCCACCGCCCCGTCCGCGGAAGGCCGCATCACCCCCGGCTGCCTGGGCCTGTACTCGGACAGCAACGAAGCCGCCCTCGCCCGGGTGCTGCGGGCGATCCGCGCGCACTCGCCCATCGCAGTGGCCATGCAGATCGGCCATGCCGGCCGCAAGGCCTCAAGCCTGGAGCCGTGGAACGGCGGCGACCTGATCCCGGCCGGCGATGCGCGCGCCTGGACGCCGCTCGGCCCGTCCGCCCTGGCGCACATGCCGGGGGAGGTGCCCTGCCGTGCCATGACCCCGGCGGACATCCGCAAGGTGGTCGACGACTTCGCAGCCGTCGCCAGGCGCGCCGACCGCCTCGGCATCGACGCGCTCGAACTGCATGGCGCGCATGGCTACCTGTTGCATTCCTTCCTCTCGCCGGTCGCCAACCAGCGCAGCGACGCCTACGGCGGCACGCTGGAAAACCGCATGCGGCTCCTGCTCGAGGTGTTCGACGCGGTGCGCGCCGCATGGCCCGCGCACAAGCCGCTCGGCGTACGCATCTCCGCCTCCGACTGGGTGGAAGGCGGCTGGGACGTGGCCCAGTCCATCGAACTGGCGAAGCTACTCAGGGCGCGCGGCTGCAGCTGGCTCGACTGTTCGTCGGGCGGCGTTGCGCCGGCGCTGCAGAAGATCAAGCTGGGTCCGGGCTACCAGGTGCCCTTCGCCGAGGAAATCCGCCGGGCCGTGCCGGGCCTGCCGATCATGGCCGTGGGCCTGATCACCGAACCACAGCAGGCCGAGGACATCATCGCCTCGGGCAAGGCCGACATGGTGGCGCTCGCCCGCGGCCTGCTCTACAACCCGCGCTGGCCCTGGCATGCCGCCGCCGCCCTGGGCGCCAGCGTCACCGCGCCCAAGCAGTATTGGCGCTCGGTGCCGCGCGAGCATCCCAATGTGCTCGGCAACGTCAAGGTCGGCCAGCGCTAGCTGGCGGCTGGCGATGAGGCGAAACGAGGAGCAAGCATGACCCGTGAAGTGATGGAATACGACGTCCTGGTCGTGGGCGGCGGTCCCGCCGGGCTGGCGGGCGCGATCCGGTTGAAGCAGTTGGCCGTCGAACAGGGCCGCGAGGTCAACGTCTGCGTGATCGAGAAGGGTTCGGAAATCGGTGCCCATATCCTTTCCGGCGCGGTGATGGACCCGATCGCTTTGAACGAGCTGTGGCCCGCGTGGAAGGAAGATGGCGCGCCGCTCAACCAGCCGGTTACCGCCGACCGCTTCATGTTCCTCACCGAGACCGGCAGCTTCACGGTGCCCAATTTCGCGTTGCCGGCCAATTTCCAGAATCACGGCAACTACGTGGTGAGCCTGGGCAATGTGTGCCGCTGGCTCGGCACCCGGGCCGAGGAACTGGGGGTGGAAATCTACCCTGGCTTCGCCGGTGCGGAGGTGCTCTACGACGACGCGGGACGCGTTAGCGGCGTGGCGACCGGTGACATGGGCGTAGGCCGCGACGGCACGCAGACCGAGAGCTACCAGCAGGGCATGGAACTGCATGCCAAGTACACCTTCTTCGCCGAAGGCTGCCGCGGCCACCTGGGCAAGCAGCTCATGGAGAAATACCGGCTGCGCGACGGCGTCGATCCGCAGACCTATGGCATCGGCATGAAGGAACTGTGGGAAATCGACCCCGCCCGGCATGTGCCGGGACTGGTGGTGCACACGGCCGGCTGGCCGCTGGACCGCAGCACCTATGGCGGCTCTTACCTCTACCACATGGAGAACAACCTGGTGTCGGTGGGCTATGTGGTGGGCCTGGCCTACGAAAACCCCTATCTGTCGCCCTACGAGGAATTCCAGCGCTACAAGCTGCACCCGGACATCCGCAAAACCTTCGAAGGCGGCAAGCGCATCGCTTACGGCGCCCGCGCCATCGCAGCCGGCGGCCTGCAATCGCTTTGCAAGCTCACCTTCCCGGGCGGCGTGCTCATCGGCGATGACGCCGGTTTTCTCAACGCCTCGCGCATCAAGGGCAGCCATGCCGCCATCAAGACCGGCATCCTGGCTGCCGAGGCCGCCTTCGCAGCGCTGGCGGCGCAGCGCAGCCATGACGAGCTCACGGCCTATCCCGAAGCCTTTCGCGCCAGCTGGCTGCATGCCGAACTGCACAAGGCGCGCAACTTCAAGCAGTGGATGAGCAAGGGCCTGGTCACAGGCACCCTGATGGTGGGCCTGGAGCAGAAACTGCTCGGCGGCAATGTGCCCTGGACCCTCAAGCACACCCATGCCGACCACGAATGCCTGAAGCCCGCCGCCGGTTTCAAACCGATCCCGTACCCCAAGCCCGACGGCAAGATCACCTTCGACCGGCTCGCCTCGGTATTCATCTCCAACACCAACCACGAGGAGAACCAGCCGATCCACCTGACGCTCAGGGACGCGTCGGTGCCGGTGGCGGTCAATCTGGCGCGCTACGCCGGGCCGGAAGCACGCTACTGCCCGGCCGGCGTCTATGAGTATGTCAAGAACGATGACGACTCAGACCGCCTTCAGATCAATGCGCAGAACTGCGTGCATTGCAAGACCTGCGACATCAAGGATCCCACCCAGAACATCAACTGGGTGGTGCCTGAAGGCGGCGGCGGGCCGAACTATCCCGGCATGTAGGCCGGGCCGCGCCATGCCGGGCAAACGCCCTCCCGGGTCAGGGACATGACGGCGGGGTTCGCCCAGGTCTGGCAGGCGGAGAGCCCGTGGGTGCTGGGCTGGGCGCTGCTATGTACCGCAGTGCTGGTCTGGCGCGGCGGCGAGGCGCGCGCCGGCGTGGTCAACACGGCGCTGATTTTCTTGGCCGCCACTGTCGCGCAGCTTGCCGCGGCGGCGATGTTTGGCTTCGGCATGCCTTCCGGCGCAGTCGCGCTGTTCAACGTCGCGCTCATCATCGCCGGCGTGGCGGCCATCCGGCTCACCGGAATGCTGGTGTTCCGCGCGGCCCTGCCGCTGGCGAACCTGTCGGCGCCGCGCATCGTCGAGGACCTGGTCACCATCCTCGGCTACCTGGTCTGGATCATCGCGCGCCTGCGCGCGACCGGCATGGACCCGAGCAGCATCCTGGCAAGCACCGCCGTGGTCACCGCGGTGCTCGCGTTCGCCCTGCAGGACACGCTCGGCAACATCCTGGGCGGCATCGCGGTGCAACTCGACAACTCCATCGAGGTCGGCGACTGGATACGGGTCGACGAGGTCACCGGCCGGGTGGTGGACATCCGCTGGCGCTCGACCTCGATCGAGACGCGCGACTGGGAAACCGTAATCGTGCCGAACAGCGCGCTGATGAAAGGCAAGTTTACCGTGCTGGGCCGGCGGCGCGGCGAACCGGCGCAGTGGCGCCGCCATGTGCGTTTCGCGGTCGACCTGTCGGCACCGCCGACCCGGCTCATTCCGGCGGTCGAGCAATCGATCCGCGAGTCAGAGATCGCGCATGCCTCCCGCACGCCCGCCGCCAGTTGCGTGCTGCTCGGCTTCGAGCACGGCTATGGCCTGTACGACCTGCGCTACTGGCTTACCGACCTGCGTTTCGACGACCCGACCGACAGCCAGGTACGCATCCACATCTACACGGCCCTGCAACGCAACGGCTGGCGCCTGGCGATCGCCGAGCATGGCGTGCGCCTGACCGAGCAGACCGAGGAGCATCGCCGCGAGGTGCATGAGCGCGAGATCGAGCGGCGTCTGGCCGCGCTCCGTACGGTCGAACTGTTCGCCAGCCTCACCGGGGAGGAATTGCGCACCGTCGCCGAGCGCCTGACCTATTCCCCGTTCGCTCAGGGCGAGATCATCACGCGTCAGGGCAACGTCGCGCACTGGCTGTACGTGCTCACTGCGGGCGACGCCGACATCGTCATCGAAAGCGAAGGCAGCGAGCGTCGCTTCATCAATACCTTGGCTGCGGGCAGCTTCTTCGGCGAGGCAGG
>CANGUJ010000375.1 GCA_947456845.1 Burkholderiales bacterium
GTCCCGGCCGCCGGCAGCGATGATGCACAGGCGCGCATCCGGGCAGCGATTTAGCAGGCGGCCCCATGTAGCAACCACCTCGTCGGAAACCTTGGCCCAACTGTTGAACGACCCGAAACGCACATGGCCGTTGCGCAGTGCGGGTAACGGGCCTGGCTCGGGAGAACCCGGCGCCGGCGACCAAACGGCCGTCGAGGGCAAGCGGAACAGCGTCTCTGAGTAGAACGGCTCGCTACCGGGCGGACACAAGCCGGCATCGGTTATCCGATAGTCGATGGTCGACAAGCCGGTCGTGTTCATGTAGCCAAACCAGGAGGCTTGTATTGGCGCGGGCTTCAAGGCAACGGCCGGCAGGCGGTTCCCGCCCGTATGCCCTGACAGATCGACCAGAATGTCGATGCCGTCGGCCTGCACGCGCGCCGCGAACTCCCGATCATCGAGCTTGGCCACACGAACCCAGTGTTCGGCCAGCAGCTGCAGGCGCCGGGTAAAGCTGTCGCCCGGGCCCAGATTGTTGTCGTAGCAGAAGATCTCGAAGCGCTGCCGATCATGCGATTCCAGCACCGGTGCCAGATAAAACGCCACCGAGTGGGTGCGCAGGTCCGCAGATACATAGCCGATCTTCAGGCGCTTGTCCGGCCCGCCCCCGGCCGCATGCGTGTATCGAAAAGCCGCCGCGCGCCGCTCCACCATGCGCCCCCAATCGAAGTGCGCGCGCGCGATCTCCTCCCGGCTGCGCCGTGGATCATGATTGAGGATGAACAGGCGGTTGCTATGCACCGCATCGTTGTCGGGATCGACGGCGATAGCCCGCTCCATCTGCGCGAGCGCCTCATCGAGCTTCCCCTGCTGGAAAAGCACGCCCCCCACGCAGGAGATCAGCCCGGAGCGCGGCTCGATCTGCACCGCCTTGCGAAAGCCCGCCAGCGCGGCCTCCAGGTCGCCCATGGCGCGTGCCGCGAAAGCCCGGGTGATCCACGCGTCGATATGCCCGGGCGCGCGCTCGAGGACCTCGTCGCACAGGGCGACGGCTTCGTCGTGCTCGCCGGCCAAGTAGTGCATGGCGGCGCGCCCGTGCAGCGCCGGGATCGACGCCGGGTCGGCTGCCAGCGCGCGCTCGAAGCAGATGGCAGCGTCGGCTAGCGCGCCGGCCGCATTGTGGGCAATGCCCGCCTCCACCCAGCGCCGCGAGACGGCGGCGCGATCTTCGGCGGCCTGCCCGCGGCCAAGTTGGCGGCGCAGCCCCCCGAGGATGCGTCCTAACACGCCGCCCCCTCGCTCAGCCGTGCGACATCGAAAGCGGCCGGCGGCAATGCCGCGAGCCGCCGCCGGTGCATTTCGGCATACGCCGCCTCGAGGGAACGGGTATATCCGCGCGTGTCGAACACCGCGCTCGCGGTGCGCGCCGCCCGGCACCGCTGGCGCAATCCGCGCAGTCGGTCCCGATCCCGCGCAAGCGCGACGGCAAGCGCGCGATAGCGTGCCATGTCATCGCAGACCAGTTCGCCAAGCCCCGCGGCGGCCAGAACGCTCGCCGCGACGCGCGACGCGAAGCCGTCGCCTTTCAAGGTAAGGAGCGGCAATCCGGCCCATAGCGCGTCGCTTGCGGTGGTATGCGCCGTGACCAGGCGGGTATCGAGGAACAGGTCGCCCAGGGCCATGCGCGCCAGGTGCTGCGCGCGCGGCAGGCTGTTCGCAAACACGATGCGCTGCGCGTCGACGCCGCGACGGGAGGCTTCACGCAGCAGGTTTTCCCGCGCGTCCGTGCGGTCGGCGAGAATCCACATCACCGCCTGCGGTACCTCGCGCAGGATGGCCATCCAGAGGTCGAACATGACGGCATCGATCTTATAGCAGGAATTGAACGAGCAAAAAACCGGCGCGTCCGCAGGCAGGCCGGCGGCCTGGCGTAGCGAATGCGGCGGCGGCTCCACAGGCGCCTGCGTGTTGTCGGTAGGCTGGTAACTGTGCGGCATGCGTACGACACATTCGCCGTGGAAGTGACGCGCCTGGTCCGGTACCAGCACCGCATCGGCGATGAGGTAATCCGCGAATGCAGCGCCCATGCTGCCCGGATAGCCCAGGAAGTTGACCTGCACGGGCGCCGGGCGCAACGCCACGATCTCCGGCCGCGCGGACCCGGTGAACCCCTTGAGATCGACCAGCACATCGATGCCATCGGCCGCAATCCGCCGCGCGGTTGCAAGCGGCGCTTCGCCCACGACATCGGTGAAACGGTCGAAGCAGGCGACCGCAGCCTGGCGCACGCCGGTGCCGTCGTCTGGACCGTATGAATAGGCATGAAGCTCGAAGCGGTCCCGATCATGCGCCGCCAGCACACCCATGAGCAGGTGCATGGTCGGGTGATTGTGAAAATCGGCCGACAGATAGCCCAGTCGAATCCGCCCGTCCGGCGCAGGCAGCGGCCTCGCGGGCAGCTCGCGATCGAACAAGGCGATGCGCGCGGTGACCATGCGTGCGTAACGTCGCGCCACTGCCGCGCGTGCAGCCGGCGTGACCGGCACGCAATCGGCAATCGCCGGCGCGAACACCGGCGACCCGGCCGGCGGGTCGCTGCAGACGTGGGATTCAAGGTAATCGCATAACTGTGCGACCGGATAAGACCAGTCGCAACGGTTGGCAAACGACATGTAGCCCAGGAGGGGCAGCCATGGCGCATCCGGTGCCAGGCTGCGGGCGCGCTGCAAACAAAGACGCCCGTCGATGCCGGGCACCAGTGGCTCCAGGCCGGCCAGCGCGACCCATAGCTGGGCCGCCTCGGCGGCATCCGTCACAGCCCCGCTCTCGATGACGGCCGTCAAGCGGGACTGCGCCGACACGGGGTACCCCATTTCAATCAGCACGTTGGCAAGATTGAGCGCGGCAGACGCCATCCCCGGCTGGGCGTCGACAGCCGCCTCGAGGTGCATCCGGGCGCCATGCAGGTCGCCGGAACGCCACAACGCCAGACCAAGGTTGGCACGAAAGACCGGCTCATCCGGCGCCAGTTCGATCGCCAAGCTCAACGCGCGGACCGCCGCGCCCGGATTGCCTGCCTGAAGTCGGGCCACGCCAAGAAGATGCAGACAATAAGCATCTTCCGGATGGCGCGCCGCCAGCTCGTCCAATCGGGACAGGGCTGCCGCCACATTTCCGCTGCGCAGCAGCGCGCCGAGCAGGTCAAGCTCGGTGCGGGTTTCCGGAACTGCGACGGCCGGCCGGCGCAAATGCCGGTAGAGCGATCTCAGCATGGGCTCGCCAACTTACCTGCCGGCGGCTTGCGAACCGAAGCCAGGTGAAAAGGACAGAAACCAAAAAAAAACCCCTCTCGCGAGGGGCTTTCGCCATGCGCCTTGCCGGATCAACGGCAGGTGGCGGGCATGTACTTGGCCGGAGTACCGCCGCAAGACCAGGTGATCGTGCCCGAAGCGGTGTTGTACGTCGGGGTGATGGTGATGGTCACGCCCTGCCCGATCGAGGTGGAGGCGGTGTTGCCGTTGATCACGATGACACCGGCGTTGCTGACCGAACCGCCGGAGATCTTGCCTGTAACATTGAAAGTCAAGCCTGAACCGGCGTTCGCGGTGTCGTTGTCGGTCTGGAACTTCTCGGAAATCGCGGTGCGATAGGAACTGCCGGCGAGAATCAGTTCCGACACCTTGGCGCGGACGGTGTAATCCTGGTAGGCGGGCAGCGCAACGGCGGCCAGAATGCCGATGATCGCCACCACGATCATCAGTTCGATCAGGGTAAAACCTTTTTGCAGCTGGGTCTTGGTCATTTGCGTTTTCTCCGGTGAAGGGGTAAGCCCGTGAAGCGATATCGATTATTCGTGTGACATTATACAAGATATGTGCCAACGCATAAGCGTTTGATTTGCATGAAACATCACGTTCTTAACGGCGTCGAAAATGCCAATCTTGAGCTAGCAAATGACACTATTCATCACGCAAACGGCGTATCGGCCGGAACCACCAGGCGCCGGTGCGCGCACGGGGGCATGGGGGCCGCCGATGTCCGCCGGCCGATAGGTGCGAAATACGGTCAACGCCGCCGACCAGCGGCCAGTTCGCGGGCCGACCAGGCTCGACATCACACCGCCCCGGCCGGCAGGGCCGTATCCGGGTCAGGCTTGCAACGCACCCGATCCGGCCCGTGGATGGTTACCCACCGGAAAAACCGAAATCGAGTAAAAAGCCCCTCTCGCGAGGGGCTTTTGCTGGGCGGCTTGCCGGATCAACGGCAGGTGGCAGGCATGTACTTGGCTGGAGTGCCGGCGCACGACCATGTGATCGTGCCCGAACCGGTGTTATA
>CANGUJ010000376.1 GCA_947456845.1 Burkholderiales bacterium
GTCAAGCACTTTCACCGCGAACTTGAATACCGCCTGACCATCCATGCGCAGAAAGGGATCGCCGGTCACCGCCCCGCCGCTTACGTTGCCAGGTACGCTCAGGATACCCGCCTGGGAACCATCCGCATGCAACGCAGTCGCGAGGATGCCAGGCTTCTCGCTCGCCGTCAGCACGACGGCACCGGCGCCATCTCCGAAGAGGACGCAGGTACTCCGGTCATGCCAGTCGAGGATGCGCGAGAACACCTCGCTGCCTATCACCAGGGCGCAGCGCGACTGCCCCGCGCGAATGAAATTGTCGGCCGTCGCGAGCGCGTAGACGAAGCCGCTGCATACCGCCTGCACATCGAACGCCGCGCAGTCGCCGATGCCGAGGCGTGCCTGCAGCAGACAGGCGGTGCTCGGGAAAACGAAGTCGGGCGTGGAGGTGGCCACGATGAGCAGATCGATATCCGCGGGCGCCTTGCCCGCAGCCTTCAAGGCAGCCTGCGCCGCCGGCAGAGCCAGCGCGCTGGAAGTCTCACCCGGCACGGCGAGGTGGCGCGCCCGAATCCCGGTCCGTTCAGTTATCCAGGCATCGGATGTGTCAATGCCCCGCGCAACCAGCGCGTCATTGCTTACCGGCCGACCCGGCAGGTGGCTTCCGGTGCCGGCGATTCGGGAATGGATCATCGCACCGGTCTCAACAATCAGGCGGCCGCTTGCGTCTGATCGACGGCAGCCGCATGTTTCGAGATGCGCTCGCCGATTCTTTCAAGGAGTCCGGTGGAAACGGCTTCGTGCGCGCGCTCAAGCGCGCGACCGAATGAATAGGCGTCAGCCGAACCGTGGCTTTTCACGACCACCCCGTTCAATCCAAGCAGGCACGCGCCGTTGTAACGGCGATGATCGTAGCGTCTGCGGAATCCGTTGATCGCCGGCAGCGCGAAAAGGGCACCGATCTTCGTGAAAATGTTGCGCTCGAACTCCGCCTTGAGGGACCGGCCCAGCATCTGGGCCAATCCTTCGGAGGTTTTCAGCGCGACGTTGCCCACGAACCCATCGCACACCACGACGTCGACCGTGCCCTTGAAAATATCATTGCCCTCGACATTGCCGAAAAACCGGATCTCGCCCTTGTCATGTGCGGCACGCAGCAACTCGCCGGCTTCCTTGACCGTGTCGTTTCCCTTGATCTGCTCTTCGCCGATGTTGAGCAGTCCGACCGCGGGCGACGGCTTGTGCTCGATCGCGGCCACCAGCGCCGCCCCCATCAGCGCGAACTGATAAAGGTGCTGGGGCTTGCAGTCCACATTGGCCCCCAGGTCGAGCATGTAGGTGGCATTGCCCTGCTGGTTCGGCAGGGGCGCGCAGATGGCCGGTCTGTCTATGCCGGGCAAGGTACGCAGGATGAACGACGCGATGGCCATCCAGGCGCCCGTATTGCCCGCCGAGACCGCCGCGTTCGCGAGGCCCTCCTTGACCAGATTCAGGGCCACATGCATGGAGGAGTCGCGCTTGCGCCGCAAGGCTTGGGCAGGCGGATCATCCATGCTGACCACCTCTGAGGCGTGCTGCACGCGCAACCGGCCGCCAAGCGCTGACGCCTTTACCGCGTGCGCGGCAATCGCCGCACGCACCAAGGATTCGTCGCCGACCAGAACGACCTCGGCGTCCAGATGGCGCTGCAGAAATTCGATGGCCGCCGGAACCGTGATCCGTGGCCCGAAGTCGCCACCGATGGCATCTATCGCAATGACTAGTGGCATCAATTCGCCCGCGCGGCACACCCACGCCGTGGGTTGCAGCGCCCCGTCGGCCTCGCTATCGAAGCGTGCTGTTGCACGATTTATTATCCGGCGCCCCAACGCCCATGCCGACTCTTGTCCCCCGGTGCTCCGAATACTACACGCGGACCACAAAGCGCAATGAACAATTCATCCGACCGGCCGCGTCGCGCGGCAGCAGGAGGCGCAATCCGCGACGGGCCGGGCGCCCGGGTCGCGTTATTCCCCCTTGGTTTTCAGTACCTTGCGGCCGCGATAGTAACCAGTCGGGCTGATGTGATGCCGCAGATGGACCTCGCCGGTGGTCGGCTCGAGCGCCAGCGGTGGGTTGGTCAGGAAATCGTGCGCACGATGCATGCCGCGCTTCGAAGGGGACTTCTTGTTTTGCTGGACCGCCATTTCGCTGCTCCTTGTACTTGATTCAACAATCCTTCAACCGCACCCCGCCCTCACCGGCGCTGGGCGCCCTTTAGGGCGGCGAGCCCGGCGAACGGCGAAGACTTTTCTCCGGCCTCCATTCGTTCCACCGGGGCGCATCGCTCATGTCGCGGCGAATAAGGCAACCCCAGCAGCATCTCGTCCTCGACAACATGAACGAGGTCGCATCGCTCCGAGTGCAACAACCTGTCCCATTCTTCATCGTCGTCCGCATCCAATGCCGTCGACGAATCCACCAATTCAAACAAAGCCGCGCGCCGCAGTTCCACGGCCACAGGTTGTAGACAACGCTGGCAGGTCAGCGTGACCTCTCCATCCAGTCTCACGCGCAACCCGCGCAATCCACGCGGCGAACTTAGCGCCTCCACCGCCACGATGATGGGCGCGAACGGCTTTGCCGCCTCCGCACTGAGCCGCGGCAAATCCTCCGGCCCGAAAGCGGCCTCGAGATGCCCCCTCAGCTCGCAAAAGCGCCGCGTATCGATGGTCCACCCTTCGCGCGGGGCGGCGTCGGCACTCTCACCCACGAAGGCACCCTGCTCCAAAATGCCCTTAATGGCGCAAAACCGTCGATTATAGTCCAGATTACCTTTGCGGTCAAAAGCTTACGGCTGACAGGCGCGCGCGCCTCGCTTCGCGGTAAAGTGGCGGTCCGAAAAACACTGTGCAACGGTCCACGCGATGCCATTCCGCCTCATTCTGGCCTCCACGTCCCGCTACCGTGCCGAGCTCCTCGCACGTTTGGGTCTGCCCTTCGAAAGCCGAGCGCCGGGCGTTGATGAAGCCCCGCTGGACGCCGAAGCCCCCCCTGACCAGGCGCTGCGCCTGGCCGTGGCCAAGGCGCAAGCGGTCGCCCGCAGCATCGGTGACGGACTGGTCATCGGCAGCGACCAGGTGGCCCATTGCGGCGGCAAGGTTCTCGGCAAGCCAGGGCAACATGAGGTCGCCGTGGAGCAGCTTCGCTTCATGCGTTCGCGGACGACGCATTTCGATACGGCCCTTGCACTGGTGGATGCAGCCTCCGGACGTATCCAGTCGCAGATCGTCAGGGTTGATGTCGAATTGCGCGACGTGACCGATGCCGAGATCGAGTCCTATCTGCAGCGCGAAAAGCCCTACGATTGCGCCGGGTCGGCCAAGTCGGAAGGCCTTGGCATTGCCCTGATGGAGCGGATTTCCGGCGACGATCCCACCGCGCTTGTCGGGCTGCCGCTGATCGCACTCGTACGCATGCTGCGCCGCGAGGGAGTGCCGATCCTCGGTGCTTCATGAACCGGGGCACGCTGTTTCTTGTGCCTGCGGCCATCTCTGATCCGAAGGGCGCTGATTCGGCTCCCTTGGTAGCGGCGACATTGCCGCCCGCCACCTTGGCGATCGCCCGCTCCCTGCGCGTTTTCGCGGCCGAAAACGCCAAGTCGGCACGCGCCTTCCTCAAGGCGGCAGGAACGCCCTTTCCGATGCGGGAAATCACCATCACCGAAATCGGACACGCGCCGGCGGCTGCCGTCCTACAGCCGCTGGTCGCGGTAATGCAGGCGGGGTCCGATATCGGGCTGCTGTCGGAATCCGGCTGCCCCTCGGTGGCCGATCCGGGTGCGCAACTGGTCCGCATGGCGCACGCGTCGGCTATCCGAGTGGTGCCCCTGGTCGGCCCCTCGTCAGTGCTGCTGGCGCTGATGGCGGCCGGCCTGAACGGACAGCGATTCGCGTTTTGCGGCTACATTCCGGTCAAGCCCGATGAGCGCAACGTTGCCATCCGCGACCTCGAGAGCCGCTCCAGGCGCAGTTCTGAAACGCAAATCGCCATCGAGACCCCTTACCGCAATGCCGCGCTGTTCGATGCCCTGGTCGGTGCCCTGCAGCCGGCCACCCTCCTCGCGGTGGCTGTCGATCTCACCCTCCCTACGGAAATGATCCTGATGAAGCGTGTCGCCGACTGGCGCAAGGCAGACGTCCCGTCGCTTGAAAAGCGCCAGGCGGTGTTCCTTTTTCTCGCGGACTGAGCGCGCGTGCTTCAGCCGGCCCGGTAGGCGGCATAGGCAGCGTCGACGCCCGCGCCGCGCTGCATGCGAAAGCCCTCTGCAGCCAGCACGGTCTCAAGCGCGGCCAA
>CANGUJ010000377.1 GCA_947456845.1 Burkholderiales bacterium
GCGCGGGCTGGTCAGGCGCGGCTATCGACGCGGCGAGCGCATCGGCATCCTGTCCGCCAACCGGGTCGAAAACCTCGCGGCCTACTACGGCATCATGCGCGCCGGCATGGTGGCCGTGCCGGTGAATTTCCGCTTTCCGCGCGCCATGGTCGAGTTCGTCCTCGACGATGCCGATGCGCGACTCGTGTTTTGTGACGCGCCCCGCAAGGGCGAATTGCCCGCAGGCATGCCGACGGTCACATTCAACGAAGCCGGCCCCGGGGGATTCGACGCCTTTCTCGACCCCGGTGCATTCGAAAGCGTCCTGCCCGAGGCCCGCGAGACGGCGATGTTCCTTTACACGTCGGGGTCCACCGGCAAGCCCAAAGGCGTGATGCTCTCCCACGCCAGCCACATCTGGGTGGCGCGCACACGGGTGGGCGGCAACGATTGGGCGCGTCACCGCTTCCTGATCGCTGCGCCCCTATATCACATGAACGCGCTGGCGCTGGCCAAGATGGCCTCGGTGGCGCACGCCACGATCGTGCTGCTGCCGCAATTCCTTGCCAAGGCCTACATCGAGACGATCGAAAAGTATCGCTGCACCTGGCTTACCGCGGTGCCGCCGATGATCGCCATGATGCTGCAGGAAAAGGCGCAATTGAAGGCGACCGACCTGTCGTCGGTCGAGTTCCTGCGCATGGGATCCGCACCGGTCTCGCCCAGCCTGATGGCGGCGATCCGGGCCGCATTTCCCGGTACGCACGTGACCAACGCGTTCGGCACCACCGAGGGTGGCCCGGTGGTGTTCGGTCCGCACCCCAAGGGGCTCAAGCAGCCTGAACTGTCGGTCGGCTATCCGCATCCGGCGGTGTCGCTGCGACTGGTCGATGGCGACAATCTCGACGCCATATAGGGGGTCCTGCAGATGAGGTCGCCGGCGGTGATGACGGGCTACCACAAGGCCGCAACGCGCATTCCCCCCTTGAAGAACCCGTTCACTGCGGACGGTTACTACAGCACGGGGGACGTGTTCCGGCGCGACGAGAACGGCTTTCACTTTTTCGTCGGGCGCAGCGACGACATGTTCGTGTCCGGCGGCGAAAACATCTATCCGGGCGAAGTCGAGAAGCTTCTTGAAACGCATCCCGCCGTGCAGCAGGCGGCCGTGCTGCCCGTGGAAGACGAGATCAAGGGATTCAAGCCGGCCGCGTTCGTCGTGCTGCGAGCCGGATCATCGGCCACGGCGGAGGCGCTCAAGGCGCATGCGCTCGCGCATGCGCCGGCCTTCCAGCATCCGCGCTGGATATGGTTCCTTGACGCTTTGCCGCTCGCCACGACCAACAAGATCGATCGGGCTGCGTTGATCGCCGAAGCGAAGCGTCGGGTGGCGCAGGGCGGGACCTGAGGCTCAGGGCTTTTTCATGCCCTGCCAGCGCGCCAATTCCGCCGAGTGCAGGCCGAACAGGTCGAGAACGCGCGCGGTGGTGTGGGCGATGATGGCGTCGATCGAATCCGGCCTGGCGTAGAACGCCGGCACCGGCGGAAAGATCACCCCGCCCATCTCGGTGACGGCCGTCATGTTGCGCAGGTGAGCCAGGTTCAGGGGCGTCTCGCGCGTCAACAGCACCAGGCGCCGGCGCTCTTTCAGGATGACGTCCGCGGCGCGCGAGATCAGGTCATCGGCGTGGGCGTGCGCGACGGCGGCCAGGGTCTTCATCGAGCATGGCGCGACCACCATGCCTTCGGTCAGGAAGGAGCCGCTGGCGATGGCCGCGCCGATGTCGCGCGGGTTGTAGTGGACATCGGCCAATGCCTCGAGCTCCTTGCGCGACATGCCGAGCTCCTGCCAGGCGTTGAGAACGCCGGCGTCCGAGACGACGAGGTGGGTTTCCCAGTCGGGCAGCGCTCGCAGGGTTTCGAGCAGGCGCACCCCGTACATCGCGCCGGTGGCGCCGGTGATGCCGACGATCAGGCGCTTCCTGGCGGCCGGCGGCAGCAGCGCCGCGGGCGCGGCGTTTCTGCGGGGGGCGGTTTTGCGGCTTGCGGCGGGCTTCGATGGCATGCGTGAGTCGGGCGAACAGGGGCGTGCCGTCGGGCACCGTGGCGACATCCTATCGGATTGGCCGAGGCGCGCGACTATCGGCCGCGGCTTCAGTCGTCGCCCTCGGTTTCCAGGGCCATGTGCCAGACGAACGCGCGGTCCGCGAGGCCGGCGATGACAGCCTTTTCATATTCCGCATCGAACGCCGCGTCGATCATGCGGTTGTGACCGCGCGCGCCCGCCACCACGGCCTGCGCCCAGGCGAAGTAGCGCCGCTTGCGTGCGAGCGGCCAGGGCGGCGGGCTGTGCTGGATCGCCCGCAGGTTGGAGGTCTTGTCGGCGATTTTCAGGATCCTGGCGCGCGCCGATATGTGCGCCGCATGATCCACCTGCGCCTGCTTGCGCAGTTCCTTGCGCGTGCTCTTGTCGTCGGTGACTTCCATGACGAGCATCGCGACATCCGCGCCGAACTCTTGCACCAGTTCGGCATGCGTCACGCCCTGGTCCTCGATGCAATCGTGCAGCAGTGCGGCGGCCACCAGCGCGGGATCCGCGCCGCCGGTGGCTTCGGCGACCAGGTGCGCGACTTCGGCCAGGTGGTTGATGTACGGCTCCTTGCCTTCGCCCTTGCGCCGCTGGTGCACATGCTTGCGGCAGGCGAAGTCGAGCGCTTTGGCGATCAGGAGGGTATCGGCTGACATGCGTGCTCCGATGGGTGGCGGGCTGAGAACGATTGACGATGCGCCGGGCTGGCGCGGCTGCGATGGCGCGGCCTAGACCCATCCCTGCCGCCAGACCGACGGGTCGCGCAACTCACGCCAGGGGATGCGGCGCACGGACTTCGAATGCACGGCCTCGATTTCCACCCACTCGACGGCGGCGCCGGGTTCGTCCGGCAGGATGACCCTGGACACCAGGTAGTGCTTCTGCCGCGCCACCGGCCGCGTCGCGGTCCATTTGGTCAGCAGCAACTTCTTGGGATGGACGGGATTCACGGCGCTACTCACCTTTGACGCCCGCCGCCCGGATGACTTCTTCCCAGCGCGTGTAGTCGCGCTTGAGAAACGCCGCGAACTGGACAGGCGAATCGCCGACGACGACCGCCAGCAGGGGCAGGGTCGCGGCGAGCGATACCGGCGCGAAATCCGTCGCCGGGTTGTAGCCGGCTGCGGCCCCCACCAGGATCGGGCTCACGTTCAGCCCGAGCGACGCGAACAGCAGCGTGTATCCGTCAGGCACGGCGTTCTTCACCTCGCGGGTGGCGATCATCGCGCTGGCGCCCGCCTTGTTCTCGACATACACGCTCTGGCCGAGGGTGGTGGTCATGTCCGCGGCGAGAACGCGGGCGATGACATCGGTCGGTCCGCCGGCGGCGAACCCGACAACGATGCGGATCTGCTTTTCCGGATATCGGTCCTGCGCGGCTGCGGGCCATGCCGCCGCCAGGGCGAAGGTGGCGGCCGCGCACAGGCGCATGAGGGGAAGGGGCATGGGAGGTCTCCGGATACCTCGGGGGCGCGAGGCGGCGGCGCCGGCGTTCCTGAAGGCGTTGCGGTTCATGCCGTGCCGGCGGCGAAGTAGCGGTCGGCCATGACCTGGCAGCGCTTGATGTAGCGATGCTCGTGCGGCCCGTAGTCCGGGACGGCGTTGTGGATAGTGCCGATGTTGTCCCACATCAGCACGTCGCCTACCTGCCAGTGGTGCTTGTACTGGTACTTCTGCTGCAGCTGATGCGCGAACAAGAACTCGAGGATGCGCGAGCTCTCGTCGGCGGGCAGCTCGTTGATGCGCATGGCGTAACCGGGATTCGCATACAGGACCCTGCGGCCGGTGATCGGGTGGGTGAGGAAGACGGGGTGCGACACCGGCGGCTTGGCCGCGCGCTGCGCCTCGGTCAGCGGCTTGCGAGTGCTGCCGGGCGCCAGGCGCATCTTGTCCCAGAACTTGGCGAAATCATGGGTGACGGTCATTCCCGAGAGCCGGGACTTCAATTCGTCGGGCAGCTCGGGTTCCTGATAGACGTTCGCCACGTTGATTTCCAGGGTGCCAAAGCGTTCGGCGAACGCCTTGAGCTCACCCGAGGTCAGGGTCTGACGCGGATAGCACAGCACCCCATGGCGCCCGAGGGCCTGCTCCAATGCCCTGAAGGTCTTGTCAGCGACCGGCCCGGCAAGGTCGAGTCCCTCCACGCGCGCCCCCAGGATGCCGCCTATCGGCACGATGTGCATGCTTGTCCTCCCGCCGGCACTGGTAGCCCGCCGCCTCGGGATTCTAC
>CANGUJ010000378.1 GCA_947456845.1 Burkholderiales bacterium
CAAACCGTGGGTGTCCTGTTGTGCGGCGCGAATACGGATGCGGTGGCATTCGGCACGGTGCCTCACGTATAGTTCGCCCGATCCAATCCAACGGAGACACGACATGCGGATTTCACCTGCCACGGCTCTCGTACGGGCCCTGCTCGCGGCGCTGGCGGTCGGCTGTGGCACAGCCTCGGCCCAGGACGGCGCCGCCGGCTATCCGGCCAAGCCGGTGCGCATCGTCATCGGCCTGGCGGCCGGCGGCGGCATCGACGTCATCACCCGGGTGGTCGCGCAGAAGATGGCCGACGGCATGGGTCAGCCGGTGCTGGTGGAGAACAAGCCGGGCGCCTCGGGCATCATCGCCGCCGAGTTCGTGGCCAAGGCGCCGGCCGACGGTTACACCCTCATGATGGCACCCTCCGGCCCGATGGTGTTCAACGCGGTGATGTTCCAGAAGCTGCCCTATGCGCCGGCCAAGGACTTCGCGCCGGTGGGCATGGTGGCCTCCTTTCCGCTGATCGCGGTGGTCGGCGCCAACACCCCGGTCAAGACCATGCGCGAACTCGTCGATTTCGCCAGGGCCAACCCGGCCAAGGCCAATTACGCGGCCAGCACCGCCGCCTTCCAGCTCACCACCGAGCTGTTCAACATCCAGGCCGGCATCAAGCTGGAGAACATCACCTACAAGGGCACCAACGAGTCGCTCGCCGGGGTGATCTCCGGCGACGTGCTCACCACCATCGCGGATTCCGGCCCCGCCTCCGGCGCCATCCGCGGCGGCAAGGTGCGCGCGCTGGCGGTCACCTCCTCGCGGCGCATGGCGGCCTTTCCCGAGGTGCCCACCATGGCCGAGGCCGGGTTTCCGCAGCTCGACGTGCAGTTGTGGGCGGGATTGTTCGCCCCTGCCGGTACGCCGCCGGCCATCGTGAGAAAGCTCGAGGACGAACTCAACAAGGCGCTGAAGTCGCAGGATGTGCTGCAGCGCTTCACCACGCTCACCGTCAATGCCGGCGGCGCCAGCGGCAGCGAACTCGGCCCGCTGATCGCAGCCGAGATCGCGCGCTGGAGCGAGGTGGCCCGGAAGGCCAACATCAAGCCCAACCCGTGATCGCCGATCCCGTCGGGCGCAAGACGCCCGTCATCGACTTCCACGCCCACATGCTGGAGCCGGAGGTGTTCAGGGCGTCCACCAACAAGACCGTGTTCACCGGCTTCGGCGCCACGCCGGCGGCCGCGCCGCGGCCCGGCGCGCAAAGCCTGATGGCGCGCATGTTCGACCCCGCGGCCGAGATCGAGGATATGGACGCGCGCGGCATCGACATGGCGGTGGTTTCCGCCAGCACGGTGCTGCAGGGCACCTCCTGGGCCGATCCGGAAACCGACCTCGCCCTGTGCCGGCGCTGCAACGACCAGGCCGCCGACTGGGTGGCGCGCCATCCGGCGCGCTTTGTCGGCAGCGCGGTGCTGCCCCTGCAGGACCCGGCGCTCGCCATGCAGGAACTGGCGCGCTGTGTCGACATGCTGGGCCTCAGGGTGGCCAACGTGTCGTCCAGCTATCGCGGCATCTACATCGGCGACCCGCTCTACCACCGGTTCTGGGCCGCGGTGGCCGAGCGCGCCATCACGGTATGGATCCATCCCGAGGGCGCCGCCGATCCCTGGTTCCAGCGCTACGCGTTGTGGAATTCCGCCGGCCAGTCGATCGAGGAAACCAAGGCCATGACCTCGCTCATCTACGAAGGCGTGATGCATCGGCATCCCGGTCTCAAGGTGGTGATGGCGCACGGCGGCGGCTATTTTCCGCACTACATGGGCCGCATGGACCGCAACACCGCCAACCGGCCCGACACGGTGAAGAATACCGGCGGGCGGACGCCCTCGGATTTCCTGCGCGCCTTCCACTACGACACCTGCGTCTACGACCCGCAGGTGCTGAAGGTGCTGCTCGAGCGCGTCGGGGCCGACCGGCTGGTCATGGGCAGCGATTACCCGGTGGGCGAAAAGGACCCGGTCGGCTGGCTCAGGTCGGCCGGCGTCGCGCCCGGCGATCTCGCGGCGATCGCCGGCGGCAATGCGGCGCGCCTGCTGGGCATCCCCGTGCCGGACTGAAGGGCGGGCGCGCGGCGATCTCCGGCCGCCTGCCCGCCGGCGCGGCTAAGCCTCGATCAGGCGGTCGGCGGCGTTGTCGACGATCAGCGGCGTGTCGAAATAGCGGATCACCGGCTCGGAACCGTACATGGCCTTGATGCGCGCGCGCCACTCGGCGTTGTGGCCGCGCTGCGCGGCTTCGACAGACGGCCAGAGATAGGCGCCGCCGGCTTTCATGTTGACGGCGTCGTACAGGTAGTTCTTGCGCACCAGTTCGGTGTTGGCGCGCCAGGCATCCGCGGTGGCACGCATGCCGGCGACCACCTGCTCACGGGTGATGCCGGCGGGAAGGTCGAATAGGACAAGTTCGGTGATCATGGTCGGGTTCCTTCGTTGAGGCGCGTCAAGCTGGATGATGTCGGGCACGCGTCCGGGGAATATACCGGTCCCGGCAGCTGTTAGGAACAGGTCAGAAACAGGATCGCCCGATCGCGGCGCCGGTGTTTCCATCATCCCAAGGGAGGGAGAATCATGACAGGAAGATTGATGCGGGCGGCGACTGCCGCGCTGGGTCTGGTGCTGGCCGCCGCGGCGCTGGCGCAGCAGCCGGGGCGGCCGGCGATCCAGACCACCAAGGTGCCGGGCACCGACAACGTCTACGTCTTCCGCAACGTCGGGCACCAGGCGATGTTCGTGGTCACCTCCGAAGGCGTGATCGTCACCGACCCAATCGCCTATGGCCGGCCCACCGGCGGCCAGGCCTACCTGGACGAGATCCGCAAGATCACCGACAAGCCGATCCGCTACGTGATCTACAGCCACCACCATTTCGACCACATCGCCGGCGGCAAGGCCTTCAAGGATGCCGGCGCCACTTTCGTGGCGCACCGCGCCGCCTGGAAGCGCCTCCACGACCTCAGGGATCCGCACACGGTGCTGCCCGACGAGTCGGTCGGCGACGGCGGCCGCGTCATCACCCTGGGCGGCACCCGCCTCGAACTCACCTACCACGGGCTCAACCATTCCGATTCCACCCTGGTGATGCGCCTGCCCAAGGAAAAGATCATTTTCGTGGTCGACACCATTCCGGTCGGCACCTTCCCGGGGCGCGGCATGATCGACTTCCACCCCTTCGAGACCGAAGCCTTCATGCAGCAGGTGCTGGCCATGGACTGGCAGACCCTGATTCCGGGCCATCCCGGCCCGGGCGACCGCCTCGGCACCAAACAGGATGTCGCGCAGCAGCTGCAGCTGCTGCAGGACGCCTCGGAGGAAATGAAGAAGCTGGCCCGCGAGGGCAAGTGCTGGGATACGGCCGAAAAGGAGTTCAAGCTGCCCAAGTACGAGAACATGCCGGGCTATGCGGCCGGCCTGCCTTTCGTGGCACGCCGCTACTGCGGCCTGTGGGGGCGCGGCACCTGAGCGCGGCGCGCGCGTCGGGCGAAAATGCCGCCTGCGGGCGGCATTTTCATACGCGGTCGGCGGGCCCCGGCGGCGATGTTGATCGTCATCAACAAGCGATGCGGCGGCGCGTTCCATAATCGCCCAACCCTTGTGCGGCACGGTCGGCTGCGCGCCGGCGGCGAAACGCGTCTGGTCAACACCCTCCGCCATCACCCCCTCGCCACCATCCCTTCGTCATCGTCCCTTCGTCATCGTCCCCTCGTCATCACCCCCTCGTCATCGCCCCTTCGTCATCGCCCCGCATCGTCACTCCCCATCCCATGGCCGATCTGTCTGCTGCTTCCCGCCCCGCCGGCCGCTGGCGCGGGCCGGCGCTCGCGCTGGCGGCGATCCTCGCGGCGGCCGGCTACTGGCTGGCCCCGACCTTCCTGGGCAGGCAGGTGCAGGCCTTCGTCGTCGGGCGCGGCGAGCTGATCCAGACCGTCGTCGCCAGCGGCCGGGTGGAGACACCCGCGCGCATCGAGATCGGCAGCCAGATCACCGGCGAGGTCGCGGCCGTGCCGGTGGCCGAGGGGCAGGCCGTCAAGGCCGGCCAGACCCTGGTCGCGCTGGAAAGCAGCGACGAGAAGGCGGCGCTCGACCAGGCCGCGGCCGGGGTGGCGCAGGCCGAAGCCAGGCTGCGCCAGGTCGACGAATTGCAGCGTCCCTCCGCCGAGCAGGCCCTGGCGCAGGCGCGCGCCACCCTGACGAATGCGCGCGCGCAGCACGAGCGCTCGCGCGACCTGGCGGCGCGCGGGTTCGTGGGCAAGGCGCAGC
>CANGUJ010000379.1 GCA_947456845.1 Burkholderiales bacterium
GAGCACAAGGGCACCAAGGTGCTGTACCTGTTCACCCACCAGCCGGGCAGCGTGCACACCACCAAGAAGGCACTGCGCAGCATCGACGACTTCAAGGGACAGCGGCTGCGCTTTTCCACCCCGGCGATCCGCGAATTCATCGCCGCGCTGGGCGCCACGCCGGTGGGGGTGCCGCCGACCGAGGTGGCCGAGCAGCTGCAGAAGGGCACGCTCGACGGCGCCTTCACCGATTACGGTGGCGCCGGGATCGCCTGGAAACTGGGCGGCATCTGCAAGTACACCACCGAGATGTACTGCTTCGTCTCGAGCTTCGCCATCGTCGCCAACGAGGCCTGGTTCGCCAAGCTGCCGCCGGACCTGCAGAAGATGGTGACCGAGTCGGTCACCGGCATCGAGAAGGAAATCGGCACCGGCTGGGACGCGCTGGACGTGCCCGGCAAGAAGGCGATGATGGACGGCGGCGGCGAGGCGATCCGGCTCTCCAAGGCGGAAGACGAGAAGTTGCGCAAGATCGGCGCCGAGGTCACCGAATCGACGCTCAAGGCACTCGAGGGCAAGGGCCTGCCGGCCCGCGCGGTGCACCTGACCATGAAAGGCCTGGCCGAGAAGTACGGCAAGACCACCAAGAACTTCTGGGCCTGACGGGCCCGCCGCAAGCCGACCGGCCGCGCACGCGGCCGTTTTTTTTCATCACGGGGGAACGATGCGCCTGAAGGGCCCGATGCGATTCATGACACGCTGGCTGGACCGCGCCGCCGTGCTGGCGCTGCTCGCGATGATGATGCTCACCACCAGCGACGTCATCCTGCGCAAGCTGGTCAACAAGCCCATCACCGGCGTAACCGAGCTGGTGGAACTGGCCCTGGGCGCGGCTTTCTTCCTGGCCATGCCGGGCGTGTTCGGGCGCGGCGCGAACATCGCGGTCGACATGATCGACCAGTGGGCGCCACGCGCGACCGGCGCCCTCAAGCGACTTGCCGCGCTGCTGATGGTCATCACCCTGGCAATGCTGGCATGGAAGATGTGGCAGCCGCTCCTGGATGTGGTGTCATTCGGCGACACCAGCGCCGACCTGCAGATCCCCAAGGTGTGGTTCATGGCGCCGGCCTGGGCCGGCGTCTTCCTGTCGCTGCTGGCGGCCATCACGGTCCTGCTCTCGGGCGAAATCGAGTCCGCGGGTGAAGGAGCGGCGACATGAGCGTCGGCGCGATCGGCCTCATCGCCGTGATCGGGCTTTTGGTGCTGATGCTGCTGCGCGTGCCGATCGCCATCGCGCTCATGATCAGCGGCACGCTTGGATACGCCGGCGCGCAGGGCTGGCCGGTGGCCCTGCGCACCCTGGCGGCCGTGCCCTACGAACTGACCGGCGCCAACCCCGGCGTGGCGTACTCGTTCACGGTCGTCCCGCTGTTCATCTTCATGGGCGCGGTGGCCTCCCGTGCGACCATGTCGCGCGAACTCTTCGAGGCGGCCAACGCGATGTTCTCGGGGGTGCGCGGCGCGCTGGCGGCGGCCACCATCGGCGCCTGTGCGGCGTTTTCGTCGATCTGCGGTTCCTCCATCGCCACCGCCGCCACCTTCTCCAAGGTGGCGATCCCGGAGATGCGCCGCTACGGCTACGACATCGAACTGGCGACCGGCTCGGTGGCCTCGGCCGGCACCCTGGGCATCCTGATCCCGCCTTCGCTCATCCTGGTGATCTACTCGCTGGTGGCCGAAGAATCCATCGCCAAGCTGTTCGCCGCCGCGATGATCCCCGGCATCCTGCTGGCGATCGGATATATCGTGGTCATCACCATCCTGGCGCGCCTGAAGCCGCACCTGATGCCCAAGACCCCGGCGCTGCCGATGGGCGAGCGGCTGCGCGCGATCGTCGGGGTATGGAAGCTGGCGCTGCTGTTCATCATCGCCGTGGTCGGCATCTATGTCGGCTGGTTCTCGCCCACCGAGGCCGCGGCGGTGGCCTCGTTCGTGGCGGTGGTGATCGGCTTCGCCTCCCGCACCCTGACCTTGCAGGGGCTGTGGGAAGCCGGCGTGGAGACCGTGCAGACCTCGGCCATGCTGTTCATCATCGTCATCGGCGCCTTCATCTTCTCGCGCCTGATCGTGCTCACGCAATTTCCGCTGACCCTCACCTCCTGGGTGAAGGACGTCGGCCTGGCCCCCTGGCTGGTGATCCTGGCGATCGTCGGCCTGTACCTGCTGTTGGGCACCTTTCTCGAGGAGGTGAGCACCCTCCTGATCACCGTGCCGGTGCTGCTGCCGGTGATCAAGGGCCTGGGCTACGACCCGATCTGGTTCGGCGTGTTCGTCACCGTGATGTCCACCGTGGGCCTGATCTCCCCGCCGGTGGGGCTCACCGTCTTCGTGGTGCAAAGCCAGAACCCGGATGTGCCGCTGCAGAAGATCTTTCGCGGTGTCATGCCCTTCCTCTACGCCGACTGCGTGCTGCTGGCCGCTCTGGTACTGTTTCCCGGGCTGGCGATGTGGCTGCCCTCGACGATGAAGTGAGTCCGGACGCCACGGTTGCGGGGCGCACACGGCACGCGCCATACCCCCGGCCGCACCCATCCCGCAGGAGCCCACCATGAGCCCCCGTCTGATCTTGCGCATCACCCTCGCACTCCTGTGCGTCTGCCCGGCCTGGTACGGGGCGCAGGCGCAGAGCCCGTGGCCGAACCGGCCGGTGCGGGTGATCGTGCCCTTCCCGCCGGGCGGCAGCACCATGGAGTCGGTGGTCCGCCAGTTGACGCAGAACCTGCCGCAAACCCTCGGCCACCAGATCCTGGTCGACCCGCGCCCTGGAGCGGGTACCGTGATCGGCGTGGACCTGGCCGCCAAATCGACCGACGGCCACACCTTCGTCGGCGTGGCCAACAGCTTCACCGTCAACCAGACACTGGTCAGGAACCTGCCCTATGACGGCCTGAAGGACCTGCAGCCGGTGGTGCTGATGGCCCGCACCGCCAACGTGCTGGCCGCGCATCCGAGCGTGCCGGCGGCCGATTTCAGGGCGCTCATCGCCTACGCCAGGAAGTTTCCGGGCAAGCTCAGCTATGCCTCCTTCGGCAACGGCACCACCGCGCATTTCGCCGGCGAGATGCTCAAGGTCGGCGCCGGCATCGACATGGTGCACATCCCTTACAAGGGCCAGGGCCCGGCCCTGCAGGATCTGTTGGCCGGCAATGTCGACATCATGTTCGGCAACCTCCCGGATTTCATGCCGCATATCCGCGCCGGCAAGCTCAAGGCCTACGCCACCACCTTCCTCACGCGCGTGCCGCAGGCGCCCGAGTTGCCGACTGTCGCCGAACTGGGCCTGCCCGGCTTCGAGACCGACTCCTGGTACGGCCTGCTGGCGCCGGCCAATGCGTCGAAGGAGGCGGTGGCGCGCATGAACACGGAAATCAACCGGGTGCTGGCGGACCCGGGGGTGCGTACCACCATGATCGAGCGCGGCCTGGAGCCGCTCGGCGGCACGGTGGAAAAGTTCGGCGAGCATTTGCGCGCCGAGATCGCCAAATACGCCCGCGTGGTGCGCGAGGCGAAAATGAAGATCGATTGACCGCCGCCGACGCGCGGCGCCACCCAGGGAGACCACCCGCATGTCCGACGTTCCTGTTTTCGCCGCCGGCGGCTACCGCTACATCAAGGCGGTATTCCAGTATTCGGGGGGCGTGGCCGCCGAACCCGGCTTCGAGATCGTGCGCGCGCGCTTCGCCCGGCCGTTGCCGATGGGCGACGCCTATGCCGCCGTGGAGGCCCATCTCGCCGCCGTGGCCCGGCCGAGCAGCGCGTTCGCGGCCTGCGAACTGCGCTCGCCGGCGCCCTTCACCGACCAGGGTTTCATCGACTTCAACCGCGTCTACGTGAAAACCCTGGAGCGCTGGGGCATCTACCAGGACGGCGCCACGCCGGTGAATCCGGTGGCGCGCACCAACGTGTGCCCGATGTACCACCAGCCTGCCGGTGCAGTGATGCATGCGTTTTCCTACACCGTGCCGGCGGCCCGCGGCGCGCGCAGGAGCTTCATCCTGGCCGGCGGCGGCGACGCCAAAGCCGGCAGCGCCCCGTACGCGGAGCGCATCGTGCGCCTGGGCGACACCTCGCCGGAGGGCCTGCGCGAGAAGGTGGCCTTCGTCATCGCGGAGATGGAGCGCCGCCTGGCTTTGCTGGGCCTTACCTGGGCGGATGCCACCAGCACCCAGCTCTACACCGTGCAGAACATCGGCCACCTGGTCGGCGAACTGCTGGCAGCGCGCGGCGCCGGCGAAGGCGGACTGGCCTGGCAC
>CANGUJ010000380.1 GCA_947456845.1 Burkholderiales bacterium
GGCCGAAGCGGAGAGCGCCGAAGTCGCGGCCCTCGACCTCGACTGGGAAGACGCCGCGCGCAAGCGCCCGGTACCGGTGCGCCTGTATCTGCCGGCCGGCGCCAGCGCGGCGCGCCCGGTACCGCTGGTGGTGTTCTCGCACGGTCTCGGCGGCTCGCGCCGCGGCTACAGCTACCTCGGGCGCTACTGGGCCGCCCAGGGCTACGCCAGCCTGCATCTCCAGCATGTCGGCAGCGACCGCTCGGTCTGGAACGGCAACGTGTTCAGCGTGGTCGGGCGCCTCCAGGGCGCGGCGCAGGACGAGGAAGCGATCGCCCGGGTGCGCGATTTCCGCTTTGCGCTGGACCAGCTGCTGGCCCATCCGGAACTCGGCGCCAAGGTCGACGCCAATCGCATCGTCGCTGCCGGCCATTCCTACGGCGCCAACACCACGTTGCTTGCGGTGGGGGCGCGGGTCGAGCGCAACGGACGGGTGATCGACCTGGCCGATCCGCGACCCAAGGCGGCCATCCTGCTTTCGGTGCCGCCGTTCTACGGCGAATCCGACCCTGCGAAGATTCTCGCCGGCATCAAGGTACCGACCCTGCATGTCACCACCACCGAGGATGTGATCCGCGTCCCCGGCTATTACTCCGGCGCCGAGGACCGCATTGCCATGTTCGAGGCCACACCCGGGCGCGCCAAGTTTCTCGCCGTCTTCGAGGGCGGCTCGCACAGCATCTTCACCGACCGGGTCGGCACCGGCGGCGTGACGTTCAATCCGCAGGTGAAGGCGGCGACCCGGGAACTTGGGCTGGCGTTCATGAAAAGCGTGTTCGAGCGCGAGGATGCCGGCCTCGCGGCCTGGCCGAAACGTTTCGCCGCATTGCTGGCGCGCTTCACCGCAGGCGAGCGCTAAGCCGCGATGGGGCCCGCCCGCCTTCCGCCCCGCGTGACCCGGCTGCGCAGGCAATGGCCGCGATGACGTCCCTGATCGCGCATCTGCGCCGGGTGGCCGGCGCAGAATGGGGGTTGCTGCGCCGCCACCCCAAGCTGCGCCTGTCGGCCGCCGGCGTGCTGCTGTTGCCGGCGCTCTACGCGCTGATCTACCTGTCGAGCGTGTGGGACCCCAATGCCCACACCCAGGCCTTGCCGGTCGCCCTGGTCAGCGAAGACGCCGGCATGGTCTACCGCGGCATCTCGGTCAACGTCGGCAATGAACTGCTGGCGGCCCTGGAGGCGGGCAAGGAATTCGCCTATCGCCGCTATCCCACGGCCGAGGCCGCCCGCGAGGCGGTGCGCAAGCGCGACATGATCTTCGCCCTCATCGTGCCGGCGGATTTCAGCCGCCACGCCGCGCCGGGCGCGGACACCCAGCGCGGCCGGCTGATCGTCTACACCTCCGAGGGCAACAGCTACACCGGTGCCGGCATAGCGCGCCGCTTCGCGCCGGAGGTCGCGCACCAGGTCAACGAAACCCTCAACGAACGGCGCTGGGCGCTGGTGCTCGACTCCTCAGCCGGCTCGGTGCGCACCCTGGACGCATTGCGCCGCAATGTCGGGCTCCTGAAGGCGGGCGCCGAGCAACTGGCCGAGGGCACGCAACAGGCCCAGAAGGGGATGACGCGCCTGGCCGCCGGTACCGCGCCCGCGCTGGCCGGCGCAGCCGAACTGGCCGGCAGCAGCACCCAGCTGGCGGACGCGGGCGCCCAGTTGACCGAGGGCATGCGGCGTACCGCCGGTTCGCTCAGGCAGATGCAGGCCCGGATGCCGCCCGAGGCGGAAATGCGCGCCCTGCGCCTTGGCGCCACCTCGCTTTCCACCGGCCAGGCGGTGATGGCGGATGCCGTGGAGCAACTGCAAGGCGGAGCCGGGCGGCTCGCCGGCGGCCTGGGTGAGCTGCGCCGCAGCAGCGAGGATTCGCTGTTCGTCGGCGCCGAGATCGCGCGCGCGGCGGAACGCCTCGAAGGCGGCGCCAACCAGCTAACGGAAGGGCTCAAGCAGGCCGCGGCGCAGCAGGAGAAGCTTGTCGCCGGCAGCAAGCAGCTCGAAACCGGCGTCTATCGCGCCATGGCCGGCGTGGCCGCGCTCGGTTCCGGCCTGTCCGGGCTGACCGGCGCGCTGCCGGAAGACCGCAGGCTCGATGATTTCGCCTTCGGCATGAAGGAGGCGGCGCGCGGCGCGCAAACCCTGCAAGGCGGCCTGCGCCAGGTGAACGACGGCGCCACGACGCTCAGCGCGTCGCTCGCCAAACTCGACGAAGGCGCGGCCCGGCTGGCGGGGGGCCTGGCTTTGCTTGCCACCACCCTGCCGGCCGACTCCCCCGCGCTCGACGGCACCGCCAACGGGCTGGCCGCGCCCGCGGAGTCGGTGATCGAAGTCGTCGCGCCGGTGGCCAACAACGGCACCGGGCTGGCGCCCAATTTCGTGCCCATGGCCCTGTGGGTCGGCGCGCTCATGACCTGCTTTCTGTTCCATGCCCGCAAGTGGCCGCAGGGCGTCGCGGATGCGCCGCGTCTGGCGTTGTGGCTGGGCAAGCTCGCGGTGCCTGCCGGCCTGGTGCTCGGCCAGGCCGCGGTCATGCTGGTGATGATGGTGCTGGTGTTCGATGTCAAGGTGCCCAACCTGCCTACCTTCGCCCTGACGCTGGGCATCGCCTCGCTGTCCTTCCTGGCCATCGTGTTCGCGATGGTCAAGTTCCTGGGCGACATCGGCAAGGTGCTCGCGGTGCTGCTGCTGATCCTGCAGCTTTCCTCGGCCGGCGCGCTGATCCCGATCGAACTGACCAACGAGTTCTTCCAGAAGATCTCGCCCTACCTGCCGTTCACCTGGGTGGTGCGCGCGTTCCGTGCGACGCTATTCGGTGCCTTCGACGGCGACTGGGTCATGCCCTGGGCCGCCGTCGTGCTCGCCGGCCTCGTCGCGAGCATGGCCGGCGCGTTTCTGGGCCGCTACCGCTTCGTCGAAGACGCAGCCTACGGGCCGGCCATCGACATCGATTGAGCGCGGCGCCCCGAGCCGCGCGCGGCTAGTCGAGGTCGCGCGCGGCTAGTCGAGGTCGCGCGCCAGGCGCACGCCGCTGAACTGCCAGCGCGCGTCGGTAGGAAAGAAGTTGCGGTAGGTCGCCCGGATATGCGAGCGCGGCGTCGCGCATGAACCGCCGCGCAGCACGTACTGGTTGACCATGAACTTGCCGTTGTATTCGCCGACCGACCCTTCCCAGGGGCGGTAGCCGGGATAGGCGCTGTAGCTGCTGGCGGTCCATTCCCAGACATCGCCCAGCAGTTGCGCCGGCCGGCCGTCGGCAGTGGCGGCGGGCAGCGGCCTGAGCGCGCCGGCGTCGGCGAAATTGCCGGCGGCGAGCGCCGCTGCGAAGCGGTCGGAAGCAAGATGCTCCCACTCGCCTTCGGTCGGCAGGCGCGCGCCGCGCAGTTCCGCGCGGTTGGCGCCTGCCCAGCGTGCGAACGCGTCGGCCTCGAAGTAGCTGATGTGCGCGACCGGGGCATGGCGGTCGAGCGGTATCAGGCCGTTCAGGGTGAACTGATGCCAGGCTTGGCCTCCGGAGGCGCCGCGCTGCCAGTAGAGCGGTGCCTCGACGGCATGGGCGACAACCCAGTCCCAGCCGGCCGAGAGCCACCAGCGCGGGTCGCCGTAGCCGCCGTCGGCGATGAACTCCGCCCATTCCCCGTTGGTGACCGGGCGGTTGGCCAGCGCATGCGGCGCAAGCCAGGCCTTGTGGCGCGGGGTTTCGTTGTCGAAGGCGAAGCCCGCGCCGTGGTGGCCGATCTCCACCAGGCCATGCGCACCGGCGTGCCAGCGATGCGGGTCGGGCGCCGCCGCGACGCGCGGCAATGCGCTCGCATACACCGGATGCAGGGGATTCTTCGACAACGCGTGCAGGATGTCGGTGAGCAGCAATTCCTGGTGCTGCTGCTCGTGCTGCAAGCCCAGTTCGACCTGCCACAGCCAGTCGGCGGCCGGTGTGTCGCACAGCAGGCGCAGCATGCGTTCGTCGACGTTGGCGCGGTATGCCTTGACCTCCGCCAGGCCCGGCCGGCTGATCTCGCCGCGGCGCGCGCGCGGATGCTTGTCGCCCACCGCGTTGTAGTAGCTGTTGAACAGCACGCGGTAGGCGGGATGGCAGGGCCGGAAACCGGGTTCGTGCGCGGCCAGGATGAAGGTTTCGAAAAACCAGGTCACATGCGCGAGGTGCCACTTCGTCGGGCTGGCATCGGGCATCGATTGCACCTGGCAGTCCGCCTCGGACAGCGGCGCCGCCAATGCCATGGTGCGGCC
>CANGUJ010000381.1 GCA_947456845.1 Burkholderiales bacterium
GCCGATGATGTCGCCCGCATAGGCATCTTCCACCAGCTCGCGGCGCTGCGAGAGAAACGACACCACCGTGTTGGTGCGGATTTCCTTGGCCGTCCGGCAGATCTTCAGCTTCATGCCGCGCTCGAAACGTCCGGAACACATGCGCACGAAGGCGATGCGGTCGCGGTGCGCCGGGTCCATGTTGGCCTGGATCTTGAACACCACGCCGGTGAATTTAGGCTCGGTGGGCTCCACCTGGCGCTGCAGGGCCGCGCGGCCGATCGGCGCGGGCGCCAGGTCCACCAGCGCGTCGAGCACCTCGCGCACGCCGAAATTGTTGATCGCGGAACCAAAGAACACCGGCGTCTGCTTGCCGGCCACGAAGGCTTCGCGGTCGAATTCCGGCGAGGCCCCGCTGATGAGTTCGATCTCGTTCTTCGCCTGGGTGAAAGCGTCGCCGTAGCGCTCGGCGATCTGCGGATTGTCGAGGCCCTCGATGACGTCGTCGTCATCGCGCACCCGGTCTTCGCCGGCGGTGAACACGCGCATGCGGTCGCGCTTCAGGTCGAACACGCCACCGAAACGCTTGCCCATGCCGATCGGCCAGGTGAAGGGCGCCGCCGGCATGCCCAGCACCTTCTCGATCTCGTCGATCAGGTCGAGCGGCTCTTTCACCTCGCGGTCCATCTTGTTGATGAAGGTGAGGATCGGCGTGTTGCGCGCCCGGCACACCTCGATCAGGCGCAGCGTCTGTGCCTCCACGCCGTTGGCCGCGTCGATCACCATCAGCGCCGCGTCCACGGCGGTGAGCACCCGGTAGGTGTCTTCGGAAAAGTCCTGGTGGCCGGGGGTATCCAGCAGGTTGATCACGCAATCGCGGTATTCGATCTGCATCACCGAAGAGGCCACCGAGATGCCGCGCTGCTTTTCGATCTCCATCCAGTCGGAGGTGGCATGGCGCGAGGCCTTGCGCGCCTTGACGCTGCCGGCGATGAAGATGGCGCCGCCGAACAGCAGCAGCTTTTCCGTCAGCGTGGTCTTGCCCGCGTCGGGGTGGGAGATGATGGCAAAGGTTCTTCGGCGCCGGACTTCCCTGGCTACCAGTTCGCTGGACATGACGTCAGTTCCTCGATTGCCCGCACGGGCGTGCGGGCGAATTGCAACTACATGCTCCCGGCCCGCTGGCGCGGACCCATCAGGACCGTCGTTCCGATGAAAGGAGCCGAGGTAGAGGATAAACCCCGATTATAAAGCCGCCCGCCAAGCCTATTTGCCCAGTGCCAGCTTCACACCGAACCCCACCAGCAGGGTGCCGGCGACCCGGTTGAGCCAGACGGTCACGCGCGGGCTGGCGCGCATGCGCTCGGCAGCAAAATGGGTGATGAGGATCACCGTCAAGCAATACAGGAAAGTCAGGAAGGCAATCGTCAGCGCCATCGTGCCGAAGGTGACCATGCCCTGGTGGCGGGCCGGGTCCACGAACAGCGGGAAAAACGCCATGTAGAACACGATGGCCTTCGGGTTGAGCAGGGTGATCAGCATGGCCTGACGGAAAAATCGGCGCGGTTCCATGTTGAGGATGGGCGCGTCGCCCGGTTTGGCGAGCACCATGCGCGCACCCAGCCACGCCAGGTAGAGCGCGCCGGCGTACTGCACCAGTGAAAACACCCGCGGGTTGGAGGTGAGCAGCGTCGCCACACCCGCCACCGCCAGCCACATCAGCACCTGGTCGCCGGCGATCACACCCAGCGTGGCGGCCAGCCCGCCGATGATGCCACCCTTGCTGGTGGAGGTGATGATGGCCAGGTTGCCTGGCCCCGGAATGGCCAGGAACACCACCACCGCAATGACAAAAGGCCAATAGTCGACAACCCCGAACATGCCTGCTCCAGTCACGCCAAAACCGCCGCCTGCGCGCGCGCAGGTCAGGTCTTGAGGCGTCCCTCTGCCGCCAGCGAATCGACTTCGGCGGCGGGAATGCCCAGTTCCGCCATTATCGCCGCCGTGTGTTGTCCCAGGCGCGGTGCCGGCGGCAGCGCCTCTCCGTCCGTGCCATTGACCTTGTAGCCGGCGCCAAAATCGGTGAGCGTTCCATGCGCATACGCGGTGCGGCGCAAAGGCAGGGTAAGCACGCCGCCGGCCATCGCACGCCGGATGAACTCGGCCAGCGTCACCAGACGCGCGCAGGGCACGTCGCGCGCCGCCAGCCGCGCCTCGATATCGGCGGCCTGCTGGCGCCCGATGGCTTCAGCCAGCAATGCCTGCAGGCGCGGTGCATCCACCGGCGCCACGAAACCGACGCCGCGCGCCATCGCGTCCACATCCAGCAGCGTGAGGTCGTCCGGCACACCGGGCAGGCCCAGTTCCTCGCAAAAGGCGCGGAACTGCCGCCCGGTGTTGGCGGCGGTGGAGATCCAGCCATCCGCGCAACGGAAGGTGGAGGCGCCCGGGCTGCCGGAAAAACCGCGGTTGCCCACCCGCGGACCATCCGTGCCGGTAACCACCGCGCGCGAGGCATCCGGCCACATCAGCTGCAGCGCCGCCTGGGCCATGGAAATGTCGAGATAGGCGCCTTCACCCTTGCGAAAGCGCCGCAGCAGCGCCGCCATCAAGGCCTGCGCGCCGATCATGCCGGTGGCGGTGTCGATCACCGGAAAGCCCACCTTCTGCGGATCCTCGCCTTCGAGGCCCTGCAACATGCTCATGCCGACCGCCGACTGCACCACATGGTCGTAGGCGGCACGCCGCCCCCATTCACCCTCCTGGCCGAAACCGGAGATGGAGGCATAGACGATGTCCGGGCGGATCGCCTTCACCGCCGCGTAATCGAAGCCCAGCCGCGCCACCGCACCGGGGCGGAAGTTCTCGATGAACACGTCGGCGGTGGTGATCAGCTTCTTCAGGATGTCGCGGCAGCGCTCGTCCTTAAGGTCGAGGGCCAGTGACTTCTTGCCGCCGTTGATAGCGGCAAAGCCGATCGAGACGCCGTCATCGAGACTGTCGGCGGCGCGGCCGCGCAGGATGTCGCCGGCCCACGGGTTTTCCACCTTGATGACCTCGGCCCCTTCGAGTGCGAGGTAGTGCGAGGCGGTCGGCCCGGCAATCACGTGCGAGAGGTCAAGCACCCGCACGCCTTCCAGCGAATTCATGCCCATCGCCTACTCCGCCTTCACGCCGGCCAGCTGGATCAGCCGCACCCACTTGGCAGACTCGGCCTTCATGAAAGCCGCAAACTCCTCAGGCGAGTTCGACAGTTCCACCTCGGTACCACCGGCACGGTACTGCTCGCGCAGGCCCGCGTCCATGTGCGCCTGGCGCGTGGCGGCGAACAGCTTCGCAATCACCGCGGGTGGCGTGCCGGCGGGCGCCCACACGCCGCCCCAGAAGTCCTGCACGTAGAGTTCGTCGCCGAACAGTTCTTTCATGGTCGGCACCTCGGGCAGCGAGGGCAGGCGCTTCGCCGACATCACCCCCAGCGCGCGCGCCTTGCCCGCCTTGACATGCGGCACGGCAGTGCCGGAGATCGGGAAGGCGAACTGGACCTGGCCGCCCAGCAGCCCCGGCATGATCTCCACCGAGCCGCGATAGGGGATATGGATGGCGTTGAGTTTCTGCAGGCTCGCGAAGGTGGCGCCTGCAATATGGGCTGCCGTGCCGACGCCGCCCGACCCGTAATTGAACTGGCCGGGCTTGGCACGAATCGCCTCCTCGAGCTCCTTCGCCGATTTGATGGGCGAATCGGCCAGCACGATCAGCACCGCCGGTGCGCTGCTGGTGAGCGTGACCGGCACGAACGAGGTATGCGGGTCGAACTTGGCGGCCGGGCGCAGGATCTTCTGCACGATCTGCGACATCGAGCCCATCAGCAGCGTGTACCCATCGGGCGGCGCCTGCGCCACCACTTCGGCCGCGACGATGCCGGCGGCGCCGACGCGGTTTTCGACCACCACCGGCCCGCCCAGCGCTTCGGCCAGCTTGGGCGCGAAACGACGCGCCTCCACGTCCGGGCCGCCGCCGGCCGCGAAGGGCACGACCAGCTTGACCGGCCGCGACGGATAGGCCTGCCCCAAGGCGGCCACGGAGGCCAGCCCGAGCACGATGGCCCCGAAACAATGACGCAAACGCATGGATGTCTCCCTGAAACTTCTTGTTGGTATCGGCACCCGCCTGGCGGACGCAACCGCAAGCTTAAGCCAGACGGCGCCAAGGCACCGGTGCCGTACCCGTGTAGCACCGGTGCCGTACCCGTGTAGCACCGGTGCCGTGCCCGTGTAGCACCGGTGCCGTGCCC
>CANGUJ010000382.1 GCA_947456845.1 Burkholderiales bacterium
GGCAGCCGCCTCGGCGGTTGCAGGATCACGGACCGGCCGGGCCGCCGCCTCCGACCGGTCGCCGCGCTCCGCGCGGCGCGGCCGGCGCCGTTCTGCGGACGTAGGCGCAGCATCTGCGCCGGCAAGGGCCAATGGAGTCACCGCAACTTGCTCCGCTACCGGCACCGGCGCGTCAAGCAGCACTAGGAATTCGCGCGACAACAATGTCGCCGGGGCACAGTCGAGCGTGATGCGCAGGCGCACCACCGGTTCGCCGACGGCCGCGCGTGTACGCACCACGATCTCGCCGCCACCGCGACGCGCATTCACGGACAGCTGCGGATTGGCAAGGGCCGGCACCGCCGGATGCGCACTGACGCCATCGTCGCGCGCATGAATGCATTGCGCCGACACGCTTTCGCCGGCGCCCGCCGAAAACGGAAGGACGGCCTCGAACGGGAGCCCGACGGAAGAGCGTACGGCGATCTCGCCCAGAGAAAGAGCAAGCGCGCTACCGCTTGCTGCAAAAACTACCAGGGCCGCAAGGGCGACAGGCGGCCGGTTGAAAAACAGGATCAAGGCTGTCCAAGAAGCCACATCCGATACCGACCGGTGTGGCCGCTTCCTTCAAAAAATGCGTGGCGCGATTGATGATTTCGCTCGCCCGTTTTGCCCATGCAGGACTTTATCCCTCACTCTGCCTTATGCAAAGCCATGCAGTGCTCCACCCGAAGACTCGGGCCGGGTACTAAGTTGCGGCCGGGGCGCGCGCTCCGACAGCGTTGCGACAACCGCCCTAGCCTGCCCGACTGAGGGCATGGTCATCCCAGGCCTGGTCGGCCTCGGCATCGCCGGGCGATACGGGCGCCGTCATCGGCCATGTACGTCCCCGGGCTTCGCGATGCTCATCGTGGGCAGCCTCGCATCCCAGGGCGCGCACGATGTCCGGCACCGACGCCGCGGTCGCGTCGGCGCGTGCCACGGTTTCTTGTTCATCTTCATCCAGGGCGATATCGTCAGGCACGACCATGCATACCCGGGAAATCCGCGGCGCGCGCGGACGCTTGAGCGCGCGTAACAGGTGCAGGCCTTCAAAATCCTCGCCCTTCAAGCCGAGCACCACCCAGGCAGGTCGATGCGCGCGCATGTGCGCTTCAACGGTCTCGAGATCGCCGGCTTCAAGAAAGTCGAAACCATGGCCGGAGAGGGCATGGCGCCAGTGAGCACGGGTGTTGCCATCGGCGTGCACGAGGAGCGCATAGCCCGCCGAAGCCAGGGCGAGAGCCTCCGGCGCCGGCGTCACGCCCGCCACAACGGGCACCTGCGCGGCCGGCAAAGCGGACACCTGCGGCTCGGCGGGGTCCGACGCGGCATCCTCGGCGAAGGTGGGAGCGGCTTCCAACGGGGAGAGCAGGTCCATGGCGCACATCGCCGACAGCCACAACTCAAGGTCATCGCCATCGATGTTGGGCATCTGGCGAGCGATGCTGGCGAACGATGCCGGCCCCCCCATCACGATGGCGAGAACCGCCAGGAAAGCCGGCGATGCGCCGGAGCGCGCCGCAAGCCGCTCGGCGCCGGCATCGGTGATTCGGTACTGCCACGCATCGCGGAAAATGTTGCCCCCGCCCTCCGGCCCGAAACGGTGCCGCATTGACGTGCCTGGTTTGGAAGGGGAAGCCATTGGTGCAGAAAGCATGGTTAAAAAAGCAGTTCGTGCGCTACTACGCATTATCAATCAGATCCGCCCGGCCAATCCTCTGGCAAGGGCAGGTTTTCACAAATTCACAGAGCCTGTCCCGGGCATGGGCATCTACGGCATCTCGACTAATTTCTTGAACCGGCCGTCTTTGGTGTTGATTTTTGCCGACGCACCCTTATAATTAGCACTCACCGAAGTTGAGTGCTAACAACATTCGCTGAAGGTTGATGTCTGCAACCAGACAACGGCGCATCCCGGCCGGAAATTCCCCGCGGACGCCTTATGTCAAGCGTTGCGCTTTCAAATCCCGGTCTTGCCGGCGCGTCCCGCATCTGCAAGACAAATCATTGTTTTTAAAGGAGTTTAGAATGGCCTTGAAAATCCGCCCCCTGCACGACCGCGTGGTTGTGAAGCGTCTCGAAAACGAAACCAAGACCGCTTCCGGCATCGTCATTCCTGACAACGCGGCTGAAAAACCCGATCAGGGCGAAGTTATCGCTGTCGGCCCCGGCAAGCGCGGCGACGACGGCAAGCTGATCGCCCCGGACGTCAAAGCCGGCGACCGCATCCTTTTCGGCAAGTACGCCGGCTCCACCGTCAAGATCGACGGCGACGAAGTCCTGGTTCTGCGCGAGGAAGACATCCTCGGCGTGCTGGCGTAATCCCGCCCAAATCCGTTAATCGCCAACCCAAACAGCAACAGGAGTCCAAAGACATGGCAGCCAAACAAGTACTGTTCCACGACGCCGCACGCGGCAAGATGCTCAACGGCCTGAACATCCTGGCCGACGCCGTCAAGGTCACCCTCGGCCCGAAAGGCCGCAACGTGGTGCTCGAGCGCTCCTTCGGCGCCCCCACCGTGACCAAGGACGGCGTTTCCGTCGCCAAGGAAATCGAACTCAAGGACAAGTTCGAGAACATGGGCGCGCAGATGGTCAAGGAAGTCGCCTCCAAGACCTCCGACGTCGCCGGTGACGGCACCACCACCGCGACCGTTCTGGCGCAGGCCATCGTGCGCGAAGGCCTGAAATCGGTCGCCGCCGGCATGAACCCGATGGATCTCAAGCGCGGTATCGACAAGGCCGTCATCGCGATCGTCGAAGAACTCAAGAAGATCTCCAAGCCCACCACCACCAGCAAGGAAATCGCCCAGGTCGGCGCCATTTCGGCCAACTCGGACGAGTCGGTCGGCCAGCGCATCGCCGAGGCGATGGACAAGGTCGGCAAGGAAGGCGTCATCACCGTCGAGGACGGCAAGAGCCTCAATGACGAGCTCGAGGTCGTCGAAGGCATGCAGTTCGACCGCGGCTACCTGTCGCCGTACTTCATCAACAACGCCGACAAGCAGCAGGCCAACCTGGACAACCCTTACATCCTGCTGCACGACAAGAAGATCTCCAACATCCGCGAACTGCTGCCCATCCTCGAGCAAGTCGCCAAGGCCGGCCGGCCGCTGCTGATCATCGCCGAGGAGATCGAGGGCGAGGCCCTGGCGACCCTGGTGGTCAACAACATCCGCGGCATCCTCAAGACCTGCGCCGTCAAGGCCCCGGGCTTCGGCGACCGCCGCAAGGCCATGCTCGAAGACATCGCCATCCTCACCGGCGGCACCGTGATCGCCGAGGAAGTCGGCCTGACGCTCGAGAAGGCCACCCTGAAGGACCTGGGCCAGGCCAAGCGCGTCGAGATCGGCAAGGAAGAAACCACCCTGATCGACGGCGCCGGCGATGCCAAGAACATCGAAGCCCGCGTCAAGCAGATCCGCGTGCAGATCGACGAGGCCACCAGCGACTACGACCGCGAGAAGCTCCAGGAGCGTGTCGCCAAGCTGGCCGGCGGCGTTGCCCTGATCAAGGTTGGCGCAGCCACCGAAGTCGAAATGAAGGAAAAGAAGGCCCGTGTTGAAGACGCCCTGCACGCCACCCGTGCGGCTGTCGAGGAAGGCATCGTCGCCGGCGGCGGCGTGGCTCTCCTGCGTGCCAAGCAGGCTGTGACCGGCAAGATCAAGGGCAGCAACCACGACGAGGACGCGGGCATCGCCATCGTCATGCGCGCCATCGAAGAACCCCTGCGTACCATCGTTGCCAACGGCGGCGGCGAGCCCTCGGTGGTCCTCAACAAGGTCCTCGAAGGCAAGGGCAACTTCGGCTACAACGCCAAGGACGATACCTACGGCGACCTGGTGCAACAAGGCGTGCTCGACCCGACCAAGGTCACCCGCACCGCGCTGCAGAACGCGGCCTCGGTTGCCGGCCTGATGCTGACCACCGACGCGATGGTCGGCGAACTGCCGGAAGACAAGCCGGCGGCGGGCGGCATGCCCGGCGGCATGGGCGGCATGGGCGGCATGGGCGGCATGGACATGTAAGGCCATCGCCCGGGCGCGCCAACCTGCGCTCGGGCGGCACCCGCATGCGAAAACGCCGGTAAGCGATGCGGCCCGGCGTTGCCAAGCAGCCGTTGTAAACAAACAAGAGGCCCGCGGGAAACCGCGGGCCTCTTGCTTTTTACCTCCCTGGCGCGCCTGGGCCCGGCGCGACCTACTCCGCCTTGATCCCCAGCCGCCTGATCACCGCACCATA
>CANGUJ010000383.1 GCA_947456845.1 Burkholderiales bacterium
CCATGCCAGGCCGCCCGTCCAAGGTCAGCCGTGCGCGAGGCCGACCGATTCGATGCCGGCGATGCAGATCAGTTCGTCCTCGTCGCCGGTGCCGCCGGAAGCGCCGGCTGCGCCGATGATGTTGCCGCCGCCATCCTTGATCACCACGGCGCCTGGCTGCGGCAGGAACTTGCCGTGCGCGGTCGACGCGAGGGTCAGGAAGAAACTGGGATTGTCCTTGGCGCGGGTGGCCAGCACCCGGCTCGAGACGCCCATGCCGACCGCCCCCCAGGCCTTGCCGGTGGCCACATCGATGCGGAACATCGAGGCGCCATCCTCGCGCTGCGCCGCCTTCACGTGGCCGGATTCGTCGAGCACCACCACCCCCATGGGCTTGAAACCCTCCGCCTTCGATTTCGCCAGCGCGGCGGCGATGATGCGGTTGGCCTGGTCGAGGGTCAGTTTGCTCACTGCGGTGCTCCTTGGTCGGTGAAATGAGGTGCGAAGCATAGCGGAAGCGCCGCGCCTCGGCCGCCGGAGCGCGCTGCGCCGCCGCGCGATCCGGTATGCTCGACGCGGGCGTCATGCCCGGCTCCTGCGGGGATACGGATGTTGCAAGCCTGGCTGCGCAAAGCGGCGCTCGTCGTGCTGGCCACCCTGGCGGTGCCGGCGTCCGCGCAACCCTACCCTGCCAGGCCGATCCGCCTGGTGGTGCCGTGGGCGCCCGGCGGCTCGACCGACGTGCTCGCGCGCATCGTCGCGCAGAAGTTCAACGAGGCCTGGGGCCAGCCGGTGCTGGTGGAGAACCGCCCCGGCGCCTCCGGCAACCTCGGCTCGGACCTGGTGGCCAAGGCGGCACCGGACGGCTATACGCTGCTGGTCGGTTCGATGAGCACCCACGCGATGAACGGCGCGCTCTACGCGAAGATGCCGTTCCGCCCGGTGGAGGATTTCGCGCCGGTGGCGATCCTCGCCTACGTCACCAACGTGCTGGTGGCCCACCCGTCGGTCAAGGCCGGCAGCGTGACCGAACTGATCGCCTTCGCGCGCGCCAATCCGGGCAAGCTCAACTATGCGTCGGCCGGCAGCGGCAGCACCAACCACCTGTCGGCGGCGCTGTTCGAGAAGATGGCGGGCATCACCATGACCCATGTGCCCTACAAGGGCGGCGCGCCGGCGGTGGTGGACCTGGTGAGCGGGCAGGTCGACGTGTTCTTCACCGGCTCGACCAACGTGCTGGCGCACGTGAAGTCCGGCAAGCTCAAGCTCTTCGGCGTGACCGAAGCGGTGCGCGCCAGGGTGCTGCCCGAGGTGCCGACGGTCGGCGAGACCCTGCCCGGCTACGAAATGGCGGTCTGGTACGGCATGTTCGCGCCGGCCGGCACGCCCGCCGAGCTGGTGGGCCGGCTCAACGCCGAGGCCAACCGCATCATGCAGTTGCCGGATGTCAACGCGCGTCTGGCGCCGCTGGGCGCCGAGGCCGCGGTCAGGAGCGTCGCCGAGTTCGCGCGCATCCTCAGGGCCGACGAAGCGAAATGGTCGCGCATCATCCGCGAAACCGGCGCGCGCGCGGAATGAGGGCCTGATGTTTCCCGAGCGGGCGGTGCGGCTGGTGGTGCCGTTCGGCAAGGACGGCGCCAGCGACCGGCTGGCGCGCGCGCTGGCGGCGCGGCTGGGGCAATACTGGGGGGTGGACGTCGTCATCGACAATCTGCCCGGCGACGGCGCGGTGACGGGCATGCTCGAAGCCGCGCGCGCGCCGGCCGACGGGCACACGCTGCTCTTCGGCACCTCCACCACCCATTGCATCGCGCCGGCGCTGCGGCGCGCCCTGCCGTGCGACCCGCACACCGCCTTCGCTCCGCTGTCCCTGATCGGCTGGGCGCCCAACCTGATGCTCGCCCGTCCCGGCCTGGCCCGCGACGCGCAAGCGCTTGTCGCGCTGGCGCGCGCGGCGCCCGGAAAGCTGCGCTACGCCTCCGCCGGCGCCGGCCAGACCATCCACCTGTGCGCGGCGCTGTTCGCCAGGCGTGCCGGCATCACCCTGACCCACGTGCCGTATGCGGCCGGCAGCATGGCGGGCCTGGAAGACCTGATGGCCGGCAGGGTGGACCTGATGTTCGACAACGCCCTCGCGGCCCTGCCCTTCGTGCGCGCGCGCAGGGTCGAGGCGCTGGCGGTGGCCGCGTCGCTGGCGCTGCCGGAACTGCCCGGCGTGCCCACGCTGGCCGAGGCCGGCATCCCCGGCTGCGAGGCCGACATCTGGATGGGCCTGTTCGTCCCGGGGGCTACCGCGCCGGCGATCGTCCGAGCGCTGGCGCACGACATCGCCATCGTTCTCGGCCACACCGACCTGATCGCCGAGCTGCGCGGCGCCGGGCTGATGCTCGACGTGGTGCAGGGCGCGGCCTGCGGCGAGGAAATCCGCGCCAATGCGCTTGCCTGGCGCGCCATCATCGACACCTGCGGCATCGAGGCCGCCTGACCTTCACATCATGAACCCCACCTTCACCACCCGTCCCGAAATCCGCGGCAGCTTCGGCGTGGCCGCCTCCACCCACTGGATCGCCAGCAGCGTGGCCATGCGCATGCTGGAACTGGGCGGCAACGCCTTCGACGGCGCCGCCGCGGCCGGCCTGGCGCTGCAGGTGCTCGAACCGCACCTGAACGGCCCGGGCGGCGAAGTGCCCATCGTCTACTGGAGCGAGGCGAAGTCGGAGCTCAAGGTCGTGTGCGCGCAGGGCGTGGCGCCGCAGGCCGCGACCATCGGCCATTTCCGCGCCATGGGGCTCAACCTGGTGCCGGGCACGGGCTTGCTGGCGGCCACCGTGCCCGGCGTCTTCGACGGCTGGATGCTGTTGCTGCACGACCACGGCACGCTGCCGCTGCAAACCATCCTCGAGCCGGTGATCCATTACGCCACCCGCGGCGTGCCGCTGGTGCCGCGCATCCGCGCCGCCATCGCCGCGGTGCGCCAGTTGTTCCTGGACGAATGGCCGGCCTCGGCGGCCGCCTACCTGCCCGGCGGCCATGTGCCGGGCGCCAACCACCTGTTGGCCAATCCCGGCATCGCCGCGACCTACGCCCGCGTCTTGCGCGAGGCGCAGGCGGCCGGAAGCGACCGGGTCGCGCAGATCGAGGCGGCGCGGCGCGCCTGGTACCGCGGTTTCGTCGCCGAGGCGGTCGACCGCTTCTGCCGCGGCACGCCGGTGATCGACACCACCGGGACGCGCCAGCGCGGCCTCCTGACCGGCGACGACATGGCGCGCTGGCAGGCCACCTACGAGGCCCCACTGCTGGGCCGGTACGGGCGCTACGACATCGCCAAGTGCGGCGCCTGGAGCCAGGGCCCGGTGCTGCACCAGCAACTGGCCCTGTTGTCCGGGTTCGACATCGCGCGCATGGGGCCGGCTTCGGCCGAACTGATCCATACCGTGGTCGAATGCGCCAAGCTGGCCTTCGCCGACCGCGACGCCTGGTACGGCGACCCCGCCTTCGACGATGTGCCGCTGGCCGGGCTCATGTCGGCGGACTACGCCGCAGAGCGTCGCGCGCTCATCGGCGCGCAGGCCTCCACCGAACTGCGCCCCGGCGCGCCGGACGGCCGCCCGCCGCGCCTGCCCGACTGGCGCGCCGCCCAGGCCGACGTGAAGAAGGACGCCTACTTCTACGGCCTGGGCGAACCGACCTTCGCGGAGCTGCCCACCGAGGATGGCGTGCTGCGCGGCGACACCTGCCACATCGACGTGATCGACCGCTGGGGCAACATCGTCTCGGCCACCCCGTCGGGCGGCTGGCTGTCGTCCTCGCCGGTGATACCGGAACTGGGCTTCTGCCTCAACACGCGCGGCCAGATGTTCACCCTCGAGGAAGGGCATCCCGCCTGCCTGGCGCCGGGCAAGCGGCCGCGCACCAGCCTGTCGCCCTCGCTGGCGCTGCGCGACGGCAACCCCTGGGCCGCGTTCGGCACGCCGGGCGGCGACAACCAGGACCAGTGGCAGGCGATCCTGCTGCTGCGCCTGGCGCATTTCGGCATGAACCTGCAGGAGGCCATCGACGCGCCGGCCTGGCACAGCTCGCACCTGATCGCCTCGTTCTGGCCGCGCCAGCCGCAGCTGAACGTGCTGGTGCTCGAAGGGCGCATCGATGCAGCGGTCGCGGACGAACTGCGCGAGCGCGGCCACAAGGTGAGCGTCGGCGATGCGTGGTCCGAAGGGCGGCTCTCGGCCGCCTCGCGCGAGAACGTCCCCGGCGGCCTGCTGCTGCGCGCCGC
>CANGUJ010000384.1 GCA_947456845.1 Burkholderiales bacterium
TCTACCGGTCGCTCTTGCCCGGCAGGTAAAATCGGGGGCTCGTTGCCAGCCTGGCCCCGTTCGCGCGCTTTCCGCGCGGAACGCGACCCGCCGGCCCTCCTCCAGACCGTCCAGACCGCCGCGCCGCAGGCGCGGCCATCCCCGCCTTGACCCACGGCTCCCCAACGTCGCCCCAGACCAGCCTGCAGCTGTACCGCCGGCTGCTCCGGTACGTCGCGCCCTACCGGGTGGTGTTCGCGCTCGGCCTCATCGGCATGGCCGCGGCGGCGCTGACCGAGCCGCTGTTTCCGGCGCTGATGAAGCCGATGTTGAACGACGGCTTCGGCGGGCGCGACCGCGCCAGCCTGACCTGGATACCGCTGGCCCTGATCGGCATCTTCCTCTTGCGCGGCGTCATCACCTTCACCACCTCCTACACCATGGCCTGGGTGTCCAACCGCATCCTCATGGACATGCGCGACGCCATGTTCGCGCGCCTGATCCGCCTGCCCACCGCCTTCTACAACAACCAGTCCTCCGGCACGCTGATTTCGCGCATCGCCTTCGACGTCAACAACGTCACCAGCGCCGCCACCACGGTGCTGACCATCCTGGTGCGCGATTCGATCACCGTGCTGGGCCTGTTTGCCTGGCTGCTCTACGAAAACTGGCGCCTCACGCTGGTGGCGCTGGCCATCATTCCGCTCTCGGCATTGGTGATCCGGCTGTTCTCCAGGCGCCTGCGCACCATGAGCCGCGAAGCGCAGCGCGCCATGGGCGACATCACCCACGTGCTGGGCGAATCCATCGACGCCCACAAGGTGGTGAAGGTCTACGGCGGCGAGAAATACGAGAACGAGCGCTTCCACAAGGCCAATGCGATGCTGCGCGGCTTCAACATGCGCCAGACCATCGCTGCGGCCGCCACCGTGCCGATCACCCAGCTGTTCGCCGCCATCGCGCTGGCGGTGGTGGTGGCCATCGCCCTGCTGCAGTCGGCCAACGACCAGACCACCGTCGGCGGCTTCGTCTCCTTCATCACCGCCATGCTCATGCTGCTGGCGCCGCTCAAGCACCTGGCGGACGTCAATGCGCCGCTGCAGCGCGGCCTGGCGGCCGCCGAATCGGTATTCACCCTGCTCGACGAAACCGAGGAGGACGACCGCGGCACCGTGACGCTGCCGCGCGCGCGCGGCGCCCTGTCCTTCCGGGGCGTGCACTTCACCTATCCGAACGCGGAAAGGCCGGCGCTGGCGCGCGTCTGGCTGGAGATCGCGCCGGGCGAAACGGTGGCCCTGGTCGGTTCCTCGGGCGGCGGCAAGACCACGCTGGCCAACCTGATCCCGCGCTTCTACCACCCGCAGGAAGGCGCCATCCTCCTGGACGGCATCAACCTCGAGGACCTGACGCTCGAATCCCTGCGCGGCAACCTCGCCATGGTGTCCCAGGACGTGGTGCTGTTCAACGACACGGTGGCGGCCAACATCGCCTACGGCAGCCGGCGCGACGCCGGGCGCGCAGACATCGTGCGCGCCGCCGAGGCCGCGCACGCGATGGCCTTCATCGAGGAAATGCCGAACGGGCTCGACACCCTGATCGGCGAGAACGGCGTGCGCCTGTCGGGCGGCCAGCGCCAGCGCCTGGCGATCGCGCGCGCGCTGCTCAAGGATGCGCCGGTGCTGATCCTCGACGAGGCCACCTCGGCGCTGGATTCGGAGTCCGAGCGCGCCGTGCAGGCGGCGCTCGAGGTGCTGATGAAGAACCGCACCACGCTGGTGATCGCGCACCGGCTCTCGACCATCGAGAACGCCGATCGCATCGTCGTGATGGACCACGGCCGCCTGATGGAGACCGGCACACATGCCGAATTGCTGGCCGCCGACGGCATCTACGCCAACCTGTACCGCATCCAGTACGCCACCGAGCGCGAAGGCGGCGCGGCGCCGGCGGCATGAAAATACTCCATACCGAGAACTCGCTGGGCTGGGGCGGCCAGGAAATCCGCATCCTCTCCGAGATCGCCGGCATGCGCGGGCGCGGCCACGACATGCACCTGGTGTGCCCGCCGGGCGCGCGCATCTTCGCCGAAGCCACGCGCCGCGGTGTCCCGGTCACCGCCCTGCCCATCGAGAAGAAGCGCCTGCGCGGCCTGCTGGCACTGCGCGCGTGGCTGGCCGGGCACCGGATGGACGTGATCAACACCCACAGCTCGACCGACAGCTGGCTTGCCGCCCTGGCCTGCGCCACGCTGGGAAAGCCGCCGCCGATCGTGCGCACCCGCCACATTTCCGCGCCGGTGCCCGACAATGCCGCGACCCGCTGGCTCTACACCCGCGCCACCCAGGGCATCGTCACCACCGGCGAGGCGCTGAAGGCGCAACTGGTGCGCGACAACGGTTTTCCCGCCGGGCGCATCGTCTCCATTCCCACCGGGATCGACCTGGCGCGGTTTCGCCCGGCCGCCTCCGCGGAGGCCAGGCGCGCGGTCCGCGCGCACCTCGGGCTGCCGGCGCAGGCGCGCATCATCGGCATCGTCGCCACCCTGCGCAGCTGGAAAGGCCACCGCTATCTGGTGGAGGCCTTCGCATCCCTCGACGCGCCCGACGCGCACCTGCTGATCGTCGGTGACGGCCCGCAGCGCGCCGCCCTCGACCAGCTGGTCGCCGCCAAAGGCATCGGCAGCCGCGTCACCTTCGCCGGCAACCAGGCCGATGTCGTGCCCTGGCTCCAGGCGATCGATGTTTTTGCGCTGCCCTCGTATGCCAATGAAGGCGTGCCGCAAGCCATCCTGCAGGCGTTCGCCTGCGGGCTGCCGGTCGTCACCACCGCCGCGGGCGCCATCGGCGAGGTGGCCCGCGACGGCGACACCGCGCTGGTCGTCGGGATGGAAGATGCGGCCGCCCTTGCGCGCGCGATCCGGCGCCTGCTCGATGATCCCGCCCTGGCCGAGGGGCTCGCGCGGCGCGCCCATGCGCTCGCGCAGGCGCGCTTCAGCCTGGACGCCATGCTCGACCGGATGGAAGACGTGTTCCGGGCCGCCATCGGGGCGCGGGAACCATGAGCCGGCTGGCCAGCCGCATGGTGGTCATGCCGCGCGCGCTCGCCAAGGCCCTGCGCGGCCGGCGCCCGCCGCAGGATCCGGCGCGCATCCTCATCGCCCACCATCTGCTGTTGGGCGACACCCTGATGCTGGCGGCGCTGCTGGCGCGGCTGCGCAGGCGCTATCCGCGCGCCACGATCGACATCACGACCAGCCCCGCCTGCCTGCCCCTGTTCGCGGGCCGCCCGTACGGCGCCCATGCGATCCCGTGGGATCCGCACCATCCCGGCCTGACCCGCGCAGTCACGCGGCGCGGACCCTACGACCTGGCCTTCGTCCCGGGCGAGAACCGCCATGCGCTGCTGGCCCGTGCCGCGGGCGCGCGCTGGGTGGTTGCGCTCGATCGCGATACGCCGGGCTGGAAAAACCGCATCGTCGACGAACTGGTGCCCTGGCCCGGCGCGCCCGCCAATCTCGCCGACATCTTCGCCAGCCTGGCCGGGCCGGGTGACGAAGCTTTTGCGCCCGGCGACTGGCCCGCGCCGCATGCGGCACCCATCGAGACACCCGCCGACCCCTATGCGGTTTTGCACGTGGGCGCCGGCTCCCCCTTGCGCTACTGGCCGGCCGAGCGCTGGCGCGCGCTCGCGGCCCATCTGGCCGGCCGCGGGCTGCAGGTCGTATGGTCCGCCGGCCCCGGGGAAGAGGCCCTGGTCGAGTCCATCGACCCCGACCGGCGCCACCGCTCCCTGGCCGGCAAGCTCGACCTGGCGCAGCTTTGGCACCTGCTGGCCGGCGCGGCGCTGCTGGTGGTGCCGGATACCGGCGTGGCGCATCTGGCCAAGCTCACCGCCACCCCCACGGTGTGCCTGTTCGGCCCCGGCTCGGACGTGCTGTTCGGGCCCGGGCGGTACTGGCGGGCGCAGCGTTTCGCCGCGGTGATCGCGCCGGACTTTCCATGCCGCGACCAGCGCACCGTGTTCAAGCGCGACATCGCCTGGGTGCGGCGCTGCCAGCGCGGCACCGACCGTTGCGCCGCCCCGGCATGCATGCATGCGCTCGACCTCGCGCGCGTCGTCGATGCCTGCGACCGTGTTCTCGCACCGTGCCGCGAAAACCCCGGCCATCCTTCCCCCCTCTCGAGGAACCCGCCATGAGCCTGCCCATCAGCCGTTATCCGGTCCCTGAAATCCGCGATTTGCCGGAAGACATCCGCACCCGCATCCTCGAAA
>CANGUJ010000385.1 GCA_947456845.1 Burkholderiales bacterium
CACGTGTGGGGCGCCATCCTCATCAATCTCCTCGGCCTGGACATGCCGATGGTGCACTACAAGGGCGCGGCGCCGGCGCACCAGGACCTGCTGGCCGGGCGTACCCACGGCATGCTCGACAACCTCTCGGCGATCCGCCAGCACATCCAGGCCGGCAAGCTCAAGGCCTATGCGGTCAGCACGCGCGCCCGCGCCAGCCAGCTGCCGAACGTGCCCAGCATCATCGAGACCGGCGTGGTCGATTTCGAGGCCGGCAGCTGGATGGGGCTGTACGCGCCGGCGGCCACGCCCGCGCCGATCGTCGAGCGCCTGCGCAGCCTGGCCGACCAGCTGGTGCGCTCGCCCGAATTCGCCGCCCGCATCGAATCCACCGGCGGCGCGGCGCTGGTCATACCGGCCAACCGCCAGAACCAGTTCCAGGCCGACGAATTGGCCCGCTGGGACCGGCTCATCAAGCAAACCGGCATACAGCTGGACCTCTAGGAGACGCAGATGGAGCAGATTGCAGGCGTGTCGTTCAGCCATTGCGGCATTTTTGTCACCGACCTCGACCGCATGGTCGACTTCTACACGCGCTACCTGGGCTTCGTGGTGAGCGACCGCGGCCGCGTGGGCGCGAGCGAATTCGCCTTCATCACCCGCAACCCGGCCGAGCACCACCAGATCGTCATGGCCACCGGGCGCAAGAAGGGCGAGCAGAACACCATCCAGCAGCTTTCGTTCCGCGTCGACGACCTGGCCATGATGCGCCGCCTCTACGCCAGCGTGTGCCGGGCCGGCGACCTGGTCACCCTGGACGGCCCGACGCTGGGGCCGATGTCGCACACGGTGGCCCTGTCGGTGTACTTCGGCGACCCGGACGGCAACCGCGTGGAACTGTTCGTCGACACGCCCTGGTACATCACCCAGCCCACCCGCGAGCCGCTCGACCTCTCGCTATCGGATGCCGACCTGCTGGCCGCGGTGGAAGCCTTCGCGCGCAGGCAGCCGGGTTTCCGGCCGCGCGCGGAATGGTCGGCGGAAATGCGCCGCCGGATCGAGGCCGCCACGCCGGCGTAGCGCGCCCGGCCCGCCTTGCGGCGGGCCTCCCGTTCAGCGCTTCGGGTCGAGCGCGCGCAGCGCCCCGGCGCGCTCCTTGGCGCCCACCATCAGGAAGCCGAGTTCCGAGCCGGCGAGGATGAACTGCACGCCCATGGCGATGAATTTCTGCATCAGCGCCGGGGCATACACGCCGCCCATGCCGACGAACTTGCCGTGCTTGCGGCAGGCGGCGATCACCCCGGCATAGGCCTCCTCCACCCGCGCATGGTCGAACTGGCCGGGGATGCCCATCTCGGCGCACAGGTCGTTGGTGCCGATGAACAGCACGTCGATGCCGGGCACGGCGGCGATCGATTCCGCGGCTTCCACCCCGGCGGGCGATTCGATCATCGCAATCACCAGCGTCTCCTCGTTGACCAGGCGCATGGTCTCGGCCAGCGGCTGGTTTGAGTAATTGGTCTGCGCCAGGGGCCCGCCGACCGAGCGGTGGCCGAGCGGCGGAAAGCGCGTGAAGCCGGCGATGGTCCGCGCCTCGGCGGCGGTTTCCACATGCGGGATCACCACGCCCTGCGCGCTGTTGTCGAGCGCGCGCGTGGAGTGATGGTGCTCGATGCCCGGCGCGCGCACGATGGGCGTGACGCCGAAGCCCAGCGAAGCCGATGAAAGCTGCGCGGCGGTGTCGACCGTCATGGCGCTGTGCTCGCAGTCGATGAACAGCCAGTCGAAGCCGCAGACGCTGGCGATCTGCGCGATTTCCACGGTGCGCGAATGGCGCAGCGCCAGGCCCAGCGCGAGCTTGCCCTCGCGCAGCAGGCGTTTGGTCTTGTTTTCGATGATCAAGGGACTCCCTCCGGTACGGGTTGGCTGGAAAGCCGGTTGTGCGGGCGCGCGCAGGGTCGGGTGCGTTTCGCCGCGGTTGCCGCGTCCCCGCCCGCCTCGCGTTCGCATAATATCCGCAGTCCCGCATCCCACATCCGCCGGAGCCCCCGCCATGCGCACGTTCGTCACCCCGACCCGCGAAGAACTCGAAGCCCGCGTCAGCCGTTTCAGCCAGTTGAAGGAAATGACCACCCGCACGCAGGACCTGGTCGATGTGCCGCAGGGGGCCATCGATGTGGTGTTCGCGCGCAAGATCCTGCCGGTGATCCTGGACAACACCAAGAACCCGTTCGGCACCGCCGCGCCCATCATCGGCGCCGCGCGCAGCACCATGTTCATCTCGATCATGCCGCCGGGGCAGGGTGCCTGCCTGCATTCGCACAACGACACCTTCGAGACCTTCATGGTGCTCGAAGGCCAGATCGAATACCGCATCGGCGACCCGGTGGAACACACCCTCACGCTCAACAAGTGGGACGCGTTTTCCTGCCCGCCGGGGGTCTACCGCGGCTTCCACAATTCCGGCACCACCGATGCGGTGCAGCTGACGGTGATCACCGGCCTGGCCGACGGGCGCGACGACGCCTCGGTGCCGGATTCGGTCAAGCAGCAGCTGCGCGGCGAGTACGGGGACCAGGTGGTCGACGCGTTCGCGAAGCTGTTCACCTTCGACCCGCCGCCGGCCAGGTAGCGCGCGGCGGGCGCGCGGTGCGGGGTGGCCCGATCAGTCCTCCGCGCCCGCGTTCCATGCCGAGATCACGAAGCGCAGGCGGCCCTTGATGCCGGGCCTGGCCGGCAGCTTCTTTGCGCCGGCGCCGTCGATGTGGCTGTCGAACGCAATCTCCGCCTCCACCCGCCCGCTCGCCAGTTTCGCGATGTCCAGCGCCTCGGTGGCGGCCGACATGCCGGTGCCCTGCCAGGCATAGTTGACCTTCCATGACTCGCCGTCATTGCGCGGCGGCACCATTTCGAGGATGACGGTGTTGTTGAACAGGTATCCCACCTCGTAGTGCTCGTCGGGCCAGAGGCGTTTCTCGATCTCGTAGTCCGGCACCCGGATGCCCAGCTGCATGCCGTAGGCCAGCGAGCGGCGCCGCGGATTCACGCGCGCGCGGTTGGCCAGGAACACGCTCGACAGGTAGGTGCTGCGCTGGCTCTGCCAGCCGGCATGCGGGATGCAGGCCACCGAATCCTCCTCCGCGGTGCGCCGCGTGAGCGTCCAGAGCTTGCCGCGCGGCGAGGCTTTCACCTCCACCTGGTAGAGCGCGTCGACGGCGCGCCCCGCGTCGGCGGCGGCCTGCACCTTGTCCGGCAGGCGGATCTCGTCGATGTCCAGCCAGAGGTCCACGCGCACGTCGCCGAACAGGAAACGCGCGAGGTTCTGGAAGGCCTCCTCGCTGTTGACGATGCCATAGGGGCCGGAATGCGAGCGGAAGGCGAATGCCTTGGCGCACGGCTCGCCGACGCTGCCGTCGGGGTTGAGGCCGCGCAGGGTGGCATTGTCGATCTTCACCAGGCCGTCGCTGCCGTGGCCGGCGAAGGTGCGCGAGAGGCCGGCGGCGACTTCATAGTCCATGCGGTTGGTGCCCACCATGCAGAACACCCGCCGCGACGGGAAGCGCGCCTCCGGCAGGAAGTCGACCCGCTGATGGCGGGCAAAGGCCGTTTTCAGGTCGAGGTAGCCGGCCATGCGCTCGCGGTTGAAGTTGTCGATGTCGAAGGCCGAAAACCAGGCGGGCACGTTGATCCCGCCCACGTCGATGCCATTGTGCGGCGTGGCGTAGGTGAAGAACTTGTCCACATGCGCGCGCAGGTTGCCCGGGTCGAGCCCGGGGTTCTGCAGGAAGGCGCGGCACACCAGCCCGCCCATCGAGTGGGCCACCAGGTAGCAGCGGAAGTCCGCGGGCGCGACGGCGTTGTCCGGGTTCTTGCATACCAGGTCCCTGACGCGGGCGATCAGCGTGCCCAGGCCGCTGGCGAAGGTTTCGATGGCGGGCGTCTGCGCCTGCCCCAGCAGGGTGGAGGCCGGGTCGTAATAGCGGTAGATGACGATCGAGCGGCCGGGAAGCAGGTTTCCGGTGGGCTGGCCGTCGGCGCCGGTTTCCCATTCCGGGTCGACGATGTCGTAGCCGTCCTCGTAGACATCCGAATAGCCGAATTCGGAGGCCAGCCGCACCACCGGCGATTCGAAGACGAACTTGCGCGGTCGCGCGGCCTTGTCCGGCACGGCGCGCAACACGGTGGAACCGAGATTGAAGCCGCAGAACGGGTCGGCGGTGGTCTCGTCGATCTCGCCGCGGGTCATGGCATAGCCGCGCACGTAGATGA
>CANGUJ010000386.1 GCA_947456845.1 Burkholderiales bacterium
CGCCTCGGATCACGCACCTGCAGCAATGATTCACCCGCCCCAAGGGCCTCGACATTGCGTGCCGTCATCAGCTGCTCATGGAAGGTGGGCAGCATGCACATCGGCCTTCCGGCCAGCAGAGCGGCACAGGTTGCGCCGTGACCGGCGTTTGACACCACCATGTCGGCGCCCTCGAGCGCGCCTGCAAAGGCCATGGGCGCGGCGTGCCACGTCACGCCAAAACCGGCCGTGCTGTCCGCCGGGCGCACCAATCCGGACGCATACAGCCGGGTTTGCGCCGGCAGGCGCCGCAACACATCGACCGTCACCTCGAATTCGGGCGCGGTGGGCTTGAGATAGGCGAGGATGCGCGGGCCGGGCACCGGGCGCCAGCCGCTGTCGTGGCCCTGCATGCCATCGAAATGGCCGGCATACGGGACGGTCCGTTGACACCCATTGTAATGGTCGATCTCCGGATAGGTTGCGAGCACCGTCTCTTGCGCCGCAAGAAGGCTCCCGATGGAATCGACGGCCGCCTCACCCGCCGATGCCAGCATCTGGTTCACGCAGGCAAGAACTCGTTCCACCGCGTTCCGGGCAGCGCCGCCCGTCACGGTCAACGCACCCGAATCGAAAGACTGGCTCGCATGCCCGACCGGGGGTATGGTGAATCCATCACCCACATGCATGACGGGAATACGCGCCAGGCGGGCGGCCAGCATGGCGGTGGGCGAAAAATCGGCCACCAGCGCGTCGATCTTGCCCAGGTGGAAAACGGATTGCCAGGCGCGGACAAGCGTCGCCAGGGTGGCCGCATCGCCGAAGCCGGCCGAAAGCAGGATATCCGGGTATGACAGGACATTGAATCCCGCCTGCAAGGGCCCGTGAGGCAGGAACGGCGCCTGCAGGGTCAACACTGCGGCGCAGCCCGGCACCCGCGATAACGCATGCAGGTCGCGGGCAGCCAGCAACGGGGTGGCGCCGCGGCTTGCAAAGTGGTTCAACCACGGCGCCAGCCGGGCCAGATGGCCCAGCCCGCCGCCCAGTTCCCAGGCAAAAAGTACTCGCAACCGACCTTCCTCCAGAAATGCGGCCCGGTTCCGCTCGTCGGACGTGGCTCGCCATTCATCCCGTCAGGGTTGCACGCCGCGGCTGCCGTTGTATCTTACTCGGGTACGGAATGGAGGGGCGGCGTCGTGCCATCCACAGATTCGCGAAGCGACCGCAGAAAACTGCGCCCGAAGGGGTGCCGGACAAGTGCGCCGGTGCCGGCCGCGATGCACGCCGGCTTCACGATCATCGAGCTCCTGATCGTGGTGACCATTGTCGGCGTGCTGGCGGCGATCGCAGCTCCGTCGCTGCGAACCCTGATCATCACCAACCAGGTGCGTACCACCACGTCCGACCTCCTCAACGACATCGCCCTCGCCCGCAGCGAATCCGCCAAGCGATCACAGCGCGTCGTGATGTGCGCCAGCACCAACATGAGCACATGCTCCGGCAGTGCCTGGGGCGCCGGCTGGATCTCGTTCGTGGACAGCAACAACAACCAGCAGCGCGACACGGCCGGGGCCGGCGAGGAAATCCTCCGGGTCAAGGAGCCGATTTCGACATCCGTGAAAATCGTCACCTCGCCGAATACGCTAAGCAACATCCTGTTTCGCTCCTTCGGCATCATCGATGCGGCCAAGACCTTCACGGTCTGCCCGGCCAGCGCGGGCACCGGCATTCTGGGCCGTTCCATCACCATGAACGCGATGGGTCGCGTCCAGACCGTCGACGCCACCACCGCCGCTTGCGAGCCATGACCACACAAACGCGCTTCCGCCATCCGGCGCTTAGCGGTTCACGCGGCCCGACCGAAGCCGGCTTTACCCTGATCGAGGTGATGGTCGCGATCGTGATCCTGTCCTTCGGCATGCTGGGGGTGGCCGCCCTGATGGTGACCGGCATACAGTTCACCCATAGCGCCCAGCAACGCACCATCGCGACACAGCTAGCGTACGACATGATCGACCGCATGCGTTCCAACCAGGCCGACTGGTCCATGAGCGGCGGAAACGCGGACGCCGGGATCAACTACCACCTGCCGTCCAGCGACCCGCTCGCCGCCGGCAGCCCTTACCTCAACGAGAAGACGGATTGCTTCAGCTACAGCGCAGCGGCGACCGGCTGCAGTGCCGCGGACATGGCCAGTCAGGATGCCTATGAATGGCAGCAGGCTATCCGGGCGCGCCTCGGCAACGCCGTGGGCATCGTCTGCCGCGACAACTCAAACCTTCCCGGCAGCTATTCCGGCAGTTTGGTCGTGCACCAATGCAACGGTGTAGGTCCGAAATACGCGATCAAGATCTATTGGCTCGACGATCGCAGCACCGACGACCCGACCGCCAACCCGAACAGCGGATACCGGGTGTTCATGACCACCTTCATCCCATGACAATCAGGCTCCGCCCGCTGGTCGCAGCACGCGGTTTTACCATCGTTGAATTCATGGTGGCGATCGCGATCGGCTTGATCGTCTCCATGGTGGTCGGTCAGATCTTCGTAGGCTCGCGGCAGAGCTTTTCCAGCCAGGAAGACTCCGCGCGCATGCAGGAGAACATGCGCGCCGCCTCCATCATCCTCGCGCGGACGATCCGCATGGCAGGCTATGTCAGCGACGCGGGGCGCAATTCGACCGATGTGTTCCCGAAAGCGTCGGCACCCGCGATCACCGGCGCCGAGGATGCGACAACAGCCGGGCTGCCTTCGCAAACCACCGACCCCGTCAAGCCGACACCCTCCTCACCGGTCACCAAGCCGGACACCATCACGGTACGCTACCAGGGCAGCGGCAATGGCACCGGCACGGCCGACGGCACAGTCGTCGACTGCGCCGGTGGCAACGTGGATTTCAACGCCACCGCGGCGAACATTTTTGCCGTGCGCCCCGCGACCAAGCCGGATGGCACCGTGTCGAGTTCTCTTTATTGCAGCACGGATAATGGCACCACCTGGCAGGAGCTCGTGCCGGATGTGGACAACATGCAGATCCTGTACGGGGTCGATACCGACGCCGACGGCGCCGCGAACCGCTACCAGCGCATCACCGACGTGATTTCCGCCGACCAGCTCGACAATGTGGTCAGTGTGCGTGTGTGGCTTTTGCTGCGTTCGCCCGCGGCGACAAACCTGACGGTCGGCGCGACCAGCTACTCCCTGGGCGGGACCAGCTACAGCTACACCGACCGGTTCGTCAGGCGGGTGCTCTACACGACGATCAACCTGCGCAACCGCGTCAAATGAATATCCAGCCCCGCTCGAACATGCCGAAGGCAACGCCGCGACGCCAGGCGGGCGCTGTTCTGGTGGTGGCGCTGCTTTTCCTGATGATCATCACGATGCTGGGCGTCGCCAGCCTGCAGTCCACGTCCTCGGAAGAACGCATGGCGGGCAACGCGCGCGACTCCAACACCGCCCTGATGGCCGCGGAAGCCGCCTTGCGTGATGCCTGGTACGACATTAACGGCGCATGCGCGCCCGGCGCGGCTTCCTGCACCAAGCGCACGCCGCCGATTTCGGGCTCCACCAATTTCGGCGACGGCACAGCGGCACCCGGTACTTGCTCCAGCAGGGGCCTGTGCCTGCCGAACGGAACGTTCCCGAACTACACCCTGCTCAACATCACGAACTGGAGCAGCAGTGGCGCGGGCGCGGTCAACCCGGTGGCTTTCGGCTCCTACACCTCGGCGGGCACGACCGCCGAACGCATTCCCCAAGTGGCGACCCAGCCGCAATACATCATCGAAGCCCTGTGCATGCCCAGTTCCGGCGCTTCCGTGGGCAGCGGCGGCGGCGGCTGCCCGAACTACGTCTATCGCATCACCGCCCGCGGATTCGGCGGCAACTCCAACACGCAGGTCACCCTGCAGATGATCGTCCGGCCGTAGGCCGGCATGGTCCAGGGCTTGAACGGGAGATTGACATCATGAAGCTGTTGTCCCACACCGTGTCGCGCAAGGTTCTCAGCGCCGTCATCGCGCTTAGTATCGCCCTGCAGCCAGTGGCCGGATCGGCCGCGCTGCTCAACCTGGCGAAATCGCCCTTGTTCGTCACCCCGCCGATCCCGCCGATGGTCATGCTCGACATCTCCAAGGACCAGCAGCTGTTCAAGAAGGCCTACAACGACTACTCCGACCTCGACAGCGACGGCTCGCTCGAGACCACCTACAAGCACAGCATCGATTACTACGGCTATTTCGACAGCTACAAGTGTTACCAGTAC
>CANGUJ010000387.1 GCA_947456845.1 Burkholderiales bacterium
ACCGGCGCTACCAGCGCCGCCATGGCCTGAGGAACGGGTCGTAATAATAACCGCGTCCCCAGCCGATGCCGTAGCGGGGCCCCCACGCGCCGTAGCCCAGGCTCCAGTGCCACGCGTCGTATTGATGCTGCAGCGCGAGCCGGCGCTGGCGCTCCCGTTCGAGTTGCAGGGCGGCTTGGGCGTCGCGATCCGCCAACTGGGTGGCGAGGGTGGCCTGGCGGGCCTTTTCCTGGACTTCGGCGAGATAATCGATCACTTTCTGGTCCACGCCCTGGCGCGACAGCTCGACGATCTGGGCGCTGGAGAGCACATGAATCGTGCCGGTTTCCTGCAGGCGAGCAATGATCGCCTCGGGCGTCTGGCCCGTCTTGCTGCGCGCGATGATTTCCTCAAGACCCACCACCGGCTTGGCTTCCGGGCGGATGCGCGCGAGTTCCTCCGGCGACAATCGCTGCACGCTGCCGGGCTGCGGCCCGCTGGCGGCGCAGGCGGCAAGCAGCAGCGTCAGCAGGGCGGCGATGAATGAGCGAGATGCAGGCATGGCGGATTCCCGGAACAAATGGACGGTTGTTTCCAGCGCCTTCGTTGCATCGGCGCTGACGGTTCGTCGAACCGGTCTCGATTAAACGCTTGGACTGCCGAACGGTGCACTTGTTCCCGCGCGCGGCGGCTTCACGCAGCGTCGGACCCGGGGTTGTCCTTGAACGGGCTGTGTTCGTTGAGTTCGTTGACATAACGGTGGATTCCGGCGGTTTCGCGCTTGAGGAAGGTCTCCACGGCGTCGGCGAACTGCGGCTGCTTGAGCCAGTGGAACGAGCGGGTTTCCACTGGCAGGAAGCCGCGCGCGAGCTTGTGCTCGCCCTGCGCGCCGCCCTCGAAGACGGCCAGACCCTCGCGGATGCAGAACTCGAGCGGCTGGTAGTAGCAGGTCTCGAAATGCAGGCCCGAGGCGAAGCCCAGCGCGCCCCAATAGCGGCCATAGAGCGTCTCGCGGTCGTGGATGCACAGCGAGGCGCACATGTCATTGCCGTCCTTGCTGCCGACCACCAGCAGCAGATGCTGCGGCATGGTCAAGCCGATGCGCTCGAAGAACGCCAGGTTGAGGTAGGGCGTCGAATGGTGCTCGCGGTAGGTCTTGCCGTAGCAGCGGGTCCAGAAGCGCCAGAGCTCGGGGGTGATGTCCGCGCCCCGCACCCAGCGGTAGGTGATGCCGGCATCGCGCACCCTGCGGCGCTCCTGCTTGATCTTCTTGCGCTTGTCGTGCGACATGGTGGCCAGAAAGGCGTCGAAATCGGCGTAGCCGCGGTTCTGCCAGTGGAATTGCACGGTATTGCGCGCCAGCATGCCGGCGTGGCGCATGGCCTTTTCTTCGCGCTCCTGCGGAAACAGGATGTGCAACGACGACACCTCGGCGTTCCCGGCGACCTCCAGCGCGGCTTCGAGGAGGGCGGCGCGGGTGTCCTCGTGCGCCGCCAGGAGCCGCGGGGTGGTGCATGGCGTGAACGGGATGGCCGAAAGCAACTTGGGGTAGTAGTCCAGGCCATGGCGCTGATACGCATCCGCCCAGGCCCAGTCGAACACGTACTCGCCGTAGGAATGCATCTTCACGTACAGCGGCATCGCCCCGGTCAGGCGCCGGCCGTCCCACAAGGTGATGTACTGCGGGGTCCAGCCCGACTTCTCGCTCGCACAGCCGGTTTCATGCAGGGCGTGCAGAAAAGCGTGCGACACCAGCGGATGCCCGTGCCCGAGGGCATCCCATTGCGCGGGATCGACCTCGCGCAGGGACTCGATGATTTTCAGGGTCAATGATGCCAAGGGAGATGGGTGCGATAATCCGAACGTTGGTCGGAAACTCTTTTTGTCGTGAATTTGCGGTCCTCTCCCAACCTTCGATTCTAGCGTCATGCCCGCCAAGGTAGCCATCGCGCAACTCAATTTCACCGTCGGTGACCTGGCGGGGAACCGCCGACGCATCGCCGACGCCGCCCGCAGGGCGCATGCCGAGGGGGCGGCGGTGCTGCTGACGCCGGAACTGGCCCTCACCGGCTATCCTCCCGAAGACTTGGTCATGCGCCGCGCCTTCATGGAAGCCACCATGGCGCAATTGCACGGGCTGGCCGCCGAACTGGCGCCGCTCACCGGCCTGCGGGTGGTCATCGGGCATCCCGCCGGCGGCGATGACCGCACCCGGTCGATCACCATCCAGCAGCGCCACAATGCCGCCTCGGTGCTGGGCGACGGGCGCGTGCTGGCCACCTATGCCAAGCGCGAGTTGCCGAATTACCAGGTGTTCGACGAGAAGCGCTATTTCACCCCGGGGCGCGAGGCGCTGGTGTTCGAGGCCGGCGGCACCCGCTTCGGCCTGCTGATTTGCGAGGATGCATGGTTCCCCAACCCGGCTGCGGAAGCGCAGGCGGCCGGCGCAGAGGCCCTGCTGGTCATCAATGCGTCGCCCTTCCACATGGGCAAGACCGGCGAGCGGGTCGAATGGATGCGCCGTCGGGTCGCCGAAACCGGCCTGCCGCTGGTGTTCGCGCACAACGTAGGCGGGCAGGACGAGATCGTATTCGACGGCACCTCCTTCGCGCTCGACGCGGCCGGCGAGGTGCGTGCGCGCCTGCCGATGTTCGAGGAATGCGTGGCCTCGGTCACCATTGCGGGCGGCGCGGTCTCCGGCGGCAGCATCGCTCCGGAACCCCCCGTCGAGGCACAGGTGTACGAGGCGCTCAAGATGGGCGTGCGCGACTACATAGGCAAGAACGGCTTTCCCGGCGCCATCATCGGCCTGTCGGGCGGCGTCGATTCGGCGCTGACCCTGGCGATCGCCTGCGATGCGCTGGGCGCCGACCGCGTGCGCGCGGTGATGATGCCGTCGCAATATACCGCCGACATCTCCTGGATCGATTCACGCGACATGGTCGAACGACTCGGCGTGCGCTACGACGAGATCGCCATCAAGCCGATGTACGACGCCTTCGAGGGCGCGTTGGCCGCGGATTTCGCCGGCCTCAAGGCGGACACCACCGAGGAAAACCTGCAGGCGCGCATCCGCGGCACGCTGCTGATGGCGCTGTCCAACAAGCACGGCGCCATCGTGCTGACCACCGGCAACAAGAGCGAGATGGCGGTGGGCTACTGCACCCTCTACGGCGACATGGCCGGCGGCTTCGCCGTCATCAAGGACATTGCCAAGACCCTCGTGTACCGGCTGTGCGCCTATCGCAACTCCATCTCCCCGGTGATCCCAGAGCGCATCATCACCCGGCCGCCGTCGGCTGAACTGCGCCCCGACCAGACCGACCAGGACAGCCTGCCTGCCTACGAGGTGCTCGACGCCATTCTGGCGCTGTATGTGGAAGAGGACCAGAGCATCGCCGAAATCATCGCCCGCGGCTTCGCGAAGGAAGATGTCGAGAAAGTGGTGCGACTGATCCGGATCTCGGAATACAAGCGCCGCCAGGCGCCGGTGGGGGTGCGGGTGACGCACCGCGCCTTCGGGCGCGATTGGCGCATGCCGATCGTCAACCGCTTCCGCGACTGACGGGGGCGAGAGGGGTGTTGTTATACTCGATTGGTGTTCCATCAAGGAGACGGGCGTGAAGAAGATCGAAGCGGTGATCAAGCCGTTCAAGCTGGACGAAGTGCGCGAGGCGCTTTCCGAAGTGGGCGTGACCGGATTGACCGTCACCGAGGTCAAAGGGTTCGGGCGGCAAAAGGGCCATACCGAGTTGTACCGCGGCGCCGAGTATGTGGTCGACTTCCTGCCCAAGGTCAAGGTCGAGGTGGTGGTTGCCGACAAGGAAATGCAAAACGTGCTCGACGCCATCGTCAAGGCGGCGCGCACCGGCAAGATCGGCGATGGCAAGATTTTCGTGGCGGACTGCGAACATGTGCTGCGCATCCGCACCGGGGAGACCGGCGAATCGGCTGTCTGAAACGGCTGCCGGGTTCGTCGCTAAAAGCCCCGCGCTGCGGGGCTTTTTCGTGTCCGCTCAGATTTCCTTGCGCATGACCGATGCGGGCAGGGTATCGACTCGCGCGAACTCGCCCGCGTTGAACATCGCCGGGTCGGCAGCGTAATCGCGCATCATGCCCAGCGCGTCGGCGCCCCAGAACAGTTCCCCGTTGAAGTCGAAGGTCGGCACGCCATAGACGCCGCGCGCGACGGCGCGCGCGGTGTTGGCGGCGAGCGCCGCCTTGACCGCCGGTTCCGCGATGGC
>CANGUJ010000388.1 GCA_947456845.1 Burkholderiales bacterium
AGCGCGATTCTAGCGGCCTGGGCGCGCTCGGCCGGCGTACTGGTCTTGACGCTCATCTTGAGCTTGTCCTGGCCCGCCAGCTGGATGTTGCGGTCCTTCTGGATCAGCCTGATCACCTTGGCCGCGTCGATCGGCGCATCCTTGCGGAACTGGATGGTCACCATCTCGGGCCCGGCGTCGATCTTGGCCACCCCGGCGGCGGCGGCGGCGATACGCAGGCGGTGGCTCTCGATCAGGGTCTGGGCCGGCTCGGGCAGGCGCCCGAAGCGGTCCACCAACTCCTCGAAGAGCTGGTTGAGGTGTTCGAGGTCCTGGCAGTTGGCCAGGCGCTTGTAGAGCACCAGGCGTTCATGCACGTCGCCACAGTAGTCGTCCGGCAGCAGGGCTGGTGCATGCAGGTTGATCTCGGTGGTCACTCCCAGCGGCTCGGTCAGGTCGGGTTCCTTGCCCACCTTGAGGCAGGCCACCGCATGCACCAGCATCTCGGTGTAGAGCGAGAATCCGATCTCCTGCATCTCGCCCGACTGCGAGTCGCCCAGCACTTCGCCGGCGCCGCGGATTTCCAGGTCGTGCATGGCGAGGTAAAAGCCGGAGCCCAGCTCCTCCATCGACTGGATCGCCTCCAGGCGCTTCTTTGCGGCCGCGGTGAGCGCCTCGACGCTGCCCACCAGCAGGTAGGCATAGGCCTGGTGGTGCGAACGGCCGACCCGGCCGCGCAGCTGGTGCAGCTGCGCCAGCCCGAACTTGTCCGCGCGATGGATCAGGATGGTGTTGGCGGTCGGCACGTCGATGCCGGTCTCGATGATGGTGGTGCACAGAAGCACGTTGAAGCGCTGCTGGTAGAAGCCGCGCATCACCCGCTCCAGGTCGCGCTCGCCCATCTGGCCGTGCGCGATGGCGATGCGTGCCTCCGGCAGGAGCGCGGTGAGGCGCTCGAACTGGTTTTCGATGGTCTCGACCTCGTTGTAGAGGAAGTACACCTGGCCGCCGCGCTTCAACTCGCGCAGCACCGCCTCGCGGACGATGGAATCGCCCTCGCGGCGCACGAACGTCTTGATGGCCAGGCGCTTCTGCGGCGCAGTGGCGATGACCGAGAAGTCGCGCAGGCCTTCCAGGCTCATGGCCAGGGTGCGCGGGATCGGCGTGGCGGTGAGCGTGAGCACGTCGACCTCTGCGCGCAGGGCCTTGAGCGCCTCCTTCTGGCGCACGCCGAAGCGATGCTCCTCGTCGATAATGACCAGCCCGAGACGCGCGAATCTGGTCTCCTTCGACAGGAGCTTGTGGGTGCCGATGACGATGTCGATGGCGCCCTCGGACAGACCCTTGATCGCCGTGGCGGTCTCCTTCGGGCTCCTGAAGCGCGACAGCTCGGCGATCTTGACCGGCCAGTCGGCGAAGCGGTCGCTGAAGGTCTGGAAATGCTGTTCCGCCAGGAGCGTGGTCGGGCACAGGATCGCCACCTGCCGGCCGCCCGCCACCGCGATGAAGGCGGCGCGCAGGGCCACCTCGGTCTTGCCGAAGCCGACGTCGCCGCAGATCAGGCGGTCCATCGGGCGTCCCGACTTCATGTCGTGGATCACGCTGGCGATGGCGCCGGCCTGGTCGGCGGTTTCCTCGAACCCGAAGCCGTCGGCGAAGGCCTCGTAGTCGTGCTGCTTGAAGGCGAACGCGTGTCCCTCGCGCGCCGCGCGCCGGGCGTACAGGTTGAGCAGTTCCGCGGCGGTATCGCGCACCTGCAGCGCCGCGCGGCGCTTGGCCTTTTCCCACTGGCCGGAGCCCAGCCTGTGCAGCGGGGCGTCCTCGGGCGCCGCGCCGGAGTAACGGCTGATGACCGACAGTTGAGCCACCGGCACATACAGCTTGGCGCCGTCGGCATACTCCAGGTGCAGGAACTCGCCTTCGCCATCGCCCAGGTCGATGTTGGCCAGGCCCAGGTAGCGGCCGATGCCGTGCTGCGAGTGCACGACCGGGTCACCCACCTTGAGCTCCGAGAGGTCGCGCAGCATGCCGTCGACGTTGGTCTCGCGCTTTCTGTCGCGGCGCGCGCGCGTGCGCGCGGTCTCGGCGTACAGCTCGGCCTCGGTAACCACCGCGTAGCGCTCGTCGACCCGCACGAAACCGGCTTCGAGCGGCGCCACGGTGATGGCGAGCGGCGCGTCGGCCGTGAGGAAATCGGCGAACGATTCGCAAGGCACCGGCCGCACGCCGCTCTCGCCCATGAATTCCAGCATGGTCTCGCGCCGGCCGGCGGATTCGGCCACGATCAGGACGCGGCCGCGGAACACGTCGGCAAAGCGCAGGAAGGCATCAAGCGGCTGCTCGGCGCGCCGATTGACCGCCACCGTCGGCACCGCGCCGGTGAGGCTCTGTGCCGCGCCGGCCTTCAGGCTCAGCGCGGCGAAGTCGGCCAGGCGCGCGAAGAACGCCTCGTCGGTCAGGAAAAGCGCGGCGGGCGGCAGCAGCGGGCGTTCGACGTCGCCACGCAGGAAACGGTAGCGCTCGCCGGTATCGCGCCAGAAGTCCGCGAACGCCGTGTCGACCGGGCCGTGCAGCACCACCAGGCTGCTGGCGGGCAGGTAGTCGAAGAGCGTGGCGGTCGCGTCGAAAAACAGCGGCAGGTAGTACTCGATGCCCGCGCTGGCCACGCCGTTGCCCATGTCCTTGTACATGGCATAGCGCGAGGGGTCGCCTTCGAAGACCTCGCGGAACCGCCCGCGGAAGCGCGTGCGCGCGGCCTCGTCCATCGGGAATTCCCGCCCGGGCAGGAGGCGGATTTCGGGTACCGGATAAATGGTCCGCTGCGTGTCGGCGTCGAAGGTCTTGATCGATTCGATGTCGGCGTCGAACAGGTCGATGCGGTAGGGCACCGGGCTGCCCATCGGGAACAGGTCGATCAGGCCGCCGCGCGCGGCCCATTCGCCGGGGCTCACCACCTGCTGCACATGCGAGTAGCCCGCCAGAGTCATCTGCTCGCGGAATTTCGCCACATCCAGGCGCTGCCCGGTCTTGAGGAAAAACGTGTGGGCCGCGATGAAGGCGGGCGGGCCCAGGCGCGTGAGCGCGCTGCCGGCCGGCACCAGCATCACGTCGAGCGCGCCGCGCGAAATCAGGTGCAGTGTTTCCAGGCGCTCGGACACCAGGTCCTGGTGCGGCGACAGGGTGTCGTAGGGCAGGGTTTCCCAATCCGGCAGGACCGATACCGTCAGCTCGGGGGCAAAAAAGCGGATTTCGTCGCGCAGGCGCTCGGCGTCGTGCGGATCGGCGCACACGCAGGCGATGAGCCCGGCTTGCGCGGTCTTGCGCTCGCGCGCCAGCGAGGCGATGAGCAGCGCGTCGCCCGCGCCGTGCGGCTTGCCGACCGCCGGGCGCTGGCCCGCCTTGAGGGGAAGCGGAAAAGGCGGCAGGTGCGGCAGCGAAGGCATGGGCGGGGGCGACTGGGCTTGCACGTTGGGTTCAGACAGGCGGGAAAAAACAAAACGCGCCCGCTGTGCAACCAGGGGCGCGTGGGAAGGCGGCTTGTGCGGCCGGCAGGGGCGACAAGCACGCCCCACGGCAGGCCCTGATTATACTGGCCCCCTGGTTTCGGAGTCGCTTGCCATGATGGACAGTCGCTGCTTTGCCCTTATCCCGGCCGCCGGGAGCGGGACACGCGCCGGTGCCCCGGTAGCGAAACAGTATGTGTCGCTGAACGGCGAGCCCATGCTGGTGCACACCGTCCGGGCGTTCCTCGCGACGCCGGGCATTGCCGGGGTGAGGGTGATATTTTCACCCGATGACGCGTGGCCGGCCTCGCCGGCCGCCCGTAGCCTGGCGGCCTCGGCGGGCGAGCGGCTGCGCTACGAGCCGATCGGCGGGGCGAGCCGCGCGGACAGCGTGCGCAACGGCCTGCGGGCGCTGTGTGGCGAGGTGGCCGAGGGCGACTGGGTGTTGGTGCATGACGCCGCCCGGCCGTGCATCCGGGCCGACACCATCTCGGCCATGATCACGGAACTCCGCGAGGACCCGGTCGGCGGTCTGCTGGCGCTGCCGGTCGCCGACACGGTCAAGCGCGCCGGGCCGGATGGCCGGGTGGCGGCAACCGTTCCGAGGGAACATCTGTGGCTTGCCCAGACGCCGCAGATGTTCCGGCTCGGGATGCTGCTCGATGCCTATGAGACCGCCGGCGCGGTGACCGACGAGGCCGGCGCGATCGAGGCCAGCGGGTTGCGGCCC
>CANGUJ010000389.1 GCA_947456845.1 Burkholderiales bacterium
CCGCAAGGGCGCGGAGCGCCTGCGCGCCGGGCAGCTGGTGGAGGCGGTTCTGGGCGGCGCAGGAGCGCAGGGGGTCTGGCGCGTTCCGGCGGCGGCTATCGCCCGCAACGGCGGCCGCGCGCAGGTTTACGTCGAGGCGCCGGGCGGCTTCGTCGCGCTGGCCGTGCAGGTGGTGGAGGAGGCGGGCGGCTTCGCCCTGGTGGCGGCGCCCTTCAGGGGCAACGAGCGGGTGGCGGCCAAGGGGGTGGCGACCCTCAAGGCCATCGAGGCCGGCATCGGCGGGGTGCAGTAGTGCTGGGGCGCCTGGTCGATGCGGCGCTGGCGCAGCGCCTGCTGGTGCTGGTGGCCACCTTCATGCTGGCCGCCGCCGGCGTGATGGCCTACCGGGTGCTGCCGGTCGATGCCTACCCGGATGTGTCGTCCACGCAGGTGAAGATCATCATCAAGGCGCCGGGCATGACGCCCGAGGAGGTCGAGGCACGCATCACCACGCCGATCGAACTGGAAATGCTGGGCATTCCGTTCAAGCGCCTGGTGCGCTCGACGTCCAAGTACGCGATCGCCGACATCACCCTGGACTTCGCCGAAGGCACCGACCTGTACTGGGCGCGCCAGCAGGTGGGCGAGCGCCTGGCCGGCATCCTGCGCGACCTGCCGCCCGGCGCCAGCGGCGGCCTCGCGCCCATCACCACCCCGCTGGGCGAGATGTTCATGTTCACCGTTGAAGGCGAAGGGCTCACGCTGGCCGAGCGGCGCACCCTGCTGGACTGGACCATCCGCCCCGCCCTGCGCACCTTGCCGGGCGTGGCGGACGTCAATGCGCTGGGCGGCCATGTGCGCAGCTTCGAGGTGGTGCCCGACAACACCGCCATGCAGGCGCGCGGCGTGACCCAGCCCATGCTGATGCGCGCGCTGGAGGCGAACAACCGCAACGACGGCGCCGGCCGCATCCGGGAAGGCGAGGAAACGCTGCTGGTGCGCACCGAGGGCAGCATCCGCACCCTGGACGACCTGCGCGCGGTGACGGTGGCCGCCAGGGACGGCACGCCGGTGCGCCTGGGCGACCTCGCCGAAGTGCGCATCGGCAGCCTGACGCGCTACGGCGCGGTCACCCAGGACGGGCGCGCCGAGGCGGTGCAGGGCCTGGTGCTGGGTCTGCGCGGCGCCAATGCGCGCGAGGTGGTGGCGAACGTGCGCGCGCGCCTGGCCGAGATCGCGCCGACGCTGCCGCAGGGCGTGAGCACCCGGGTGTTCTACGACCGCGGCGCGCTGGTCGACCGCGCCGTCGGCACGGTGGCCCGCGCCCTGCTCGAGGCCGTCGCGCTGGTGATGGTGCTGTTGCTGCTGTTCCTCGGCAATGTGCGCGCCGCGCTGGTGGTGGCGCTCACCCTGCCCCTGGCCGCACTGGGCACCTTCGTGCTGATGCGCCATACCGGTCTCTCGGCCAACCTGATGAGCCTGGGCGGGCTGGCGATCGCCATCGGCATGCTGGTCGACGGCGCGGTGGTGGTGGTGGAGAACATCGTCACCCATCTCGCGAAGCAGGACGACCGCGACGTGTCGGCGCGCGCGCGCATCGCCCTTGCCACGCGCGAGGTGGTCGTCCCGGTGGCCGCCGGGGTGCTCATCATCGTGATCGTGTTCCTGCCCCTGCTGTCGCTCGAAGGGCTGGAGGGCAAGCTGTTCGTGCCGGTAGCGCTGACCATCGTCTACGCGCTGGGCACGGCCCTGCTGCTCTCGCTGACCACCGTGCCGGTGCTCGCCTCGCTGCTGCTCAAGCCCGGACGCCACGCGGAGCCATGGCTGGTGCGCAAGGCGCAAGGCGCCTACGCGCCGGTGCTGGCCCTGGCGCTGCGTCATGGCGGGGCCTGCGTGGGCGCGGCCCTGGTCGCGCTGGCGGCGGCGCTGGCCACCTTTCCGTTCATCGGCAAGACCTTCATGCCGGGCCTCGATGAGGGCGACCTGCTGGTGAGCGTCGAGAAGCTGCCCTCGATCAGCCTGGAGCAGAGCGTGGCCACCGACCTGCGCATCCAGCAGGCCATCCTGGCGGCGGTGCCCGAGGTCCGCGGCATCGTCGCGCGCACCGGCTCGGACGAGATCGGCCTCGACCCGATGGGACCGAACCAGACCGACACCTTCCTGGTGTTGAAGCCCAAGGGCGAATGGCGCCGGCCCGACAAGGCATGGCTGGGCGACCAGTTGCGCGAGGTGTTCAAGCAGTTTCCCGGCGTGGCCTTCAGCTTCACCCAGCCCATCGAGATGCGCGTCTCGGAGATGCTGGTGGGCGTGCGCGGCGACGTGGCCGTCAAGGTGTTCGGACCGGACCTCGCGACCCTCAATGCGTTCGCCGCGCGCATGGTCGAGGCCCTTAGAAAGGTGGACGGCGCCGAGGACGTGCTGACCATCAAGAACGACGGTGTGCAGTACTACCGGGTGGTGATCGACCGCATGGCGGCCGGTCGGCTGGGAGCCAGCGTGGACGACATCGCCGCCGCGTTGCGCACCCAGGTCGAGGGCCAGCCGGCCGGACTGGTGCTGGAGCCGGGGCGGCGCACGCCCATCCTGCTGCGCGGGGCGGAGGGCCTGCGCACTTCGCCGGCGGCGCTGGCCGCCATGACCCTTACCCTGCCGGAAGGCCAGAGCGTGCCGGTGGCGCAGCTGGCGAAACTGGAGCGGGTGGAGGGCCCGGTCAAGGTGGACCATGAAAACGCCGAGCGCATGGTGGTGGTGCAGGCCAATGTGCGCGGGCGCGACCTGGTCGGCTTCGTGGAGGATGCGAAGAAAGCCGCGGCGCAGCTTGGCGTGCCGCCGGGCTACCGGATCACCTGGGGCGGCCAGTTCGAAAACCAGCAGCGCGCCGCCGCCCGGCTGGGGGTCGTTGTGCCGGTCGCGCTGGGCCTGATCTTCCTGCTGCTCTACATCACCTTCGGGTCGCTGCGCCAGTCGCTTCTGGTGTTCGCCAACATTCCCTTCGCGTTGATCGGCGGCGTGTTCGGGCTGGCGCTGGCCGGCGAATACCTGTCCGTGCCGGCGTCGGTGGGTTTCATCGCGCTGCTCGGCATCGCCGTGCTCAACGGCGTGGTGCTGGTGAGCTGTTTCAATCAGCTGCGCTCCGCCGGCATGGCGCCCGCCGAGGTGGTGGTCGAAGGCGCGCGCCGGCGCCTGCGCCCGGTGCTGATGACCGCGGGCATCACCGCGCTGGGCCTGGTGCCGCTGCTGTTCGCCACCGGCCCCGGATCGGAAATCCAGCGCCCGCTGGCCATCGTGGTCATCGGCGGGCTGGCGTCCTCGACCCTGCTCACGCTGGTGATCCTGCCCGTGCTGTACCTGCGCTTCGGCGCCGGACCCGACGCGCCGGATCGATCGGAGGCTCTGCAATGAGGCATCTTGAGTTCTTGCACCGCGCCGGGTTGGCCGGCGCCCTGCTGGCCGCGGGCGCGGTTGTCGCGCAACCTGCCGGCCTTGCCACTGACCTGCCGCCGGTCGAACATGTCACGGCGGCCATCGAGCAGCATCCCAGCGTGGCCGGAGCGCGTGCCGGCATCAACCTGGAGGAGGCCAACCGGCGGCGGCTCAATGCCGGACCGCACGAATTGAATGTGCGCCTGGGGGCGCAGCAACGGCACGACGCCACCGCCGGTCGCAACATGGGTGAATGGGATGTCATGGTCGAACGCGCGTTGCGCCTGCCGGGCAAGGGCGTGCTGGATGCGCAGCTCGGCGAGCAGGGGGTGGACCTGGCCAAGCTCGGCGTAGGGGATGCGCGTCATGAGGCCGGGCGCAGCCTGCTGCGATTGTGGTTCACATGGGCGCGCGCGGCCACGCAGCTGCGCCTGTGGCGCGACCAGCGCGACCTGCTCAAGCGCCAGGCCGAGGTCACAGCGCGCCGAAATCAGCTCGGTGACGCCGCGCGCCAGGAAAAGCTGCTGGCCGAAGCCGCGCTGGCGCAAGCCGAGGCCGCATTGCTGCAGGCGCAGACGCGCGCCGAAGTCAGTGCCAGTGAGCTGACGCGCAGCTTTCCGCAGATCCGCCTGCCCGAGCGGCCGCCGGCGGCCCTGCCGCAGCCGGTCGACAAGCCGTCCTCCTACTGGGAGGCGCGCATTGCGCGGCACAACCACGAACTGGCGCTTGCGCGCGGGGAAGTGGAACGCCGTCGCACCCAGGCGGAGCGTGCGCGCGCCGAGCGCAGCGCCGATCCCACC
>CANGUJ010000390.1 GCA_947456845.1 Burkholderiales bacterium
CGGCAGGCGATTTCGCCCCGGTTGGCGATCAGGATCTTCTTAAACACGGGCCCTCCTCGCAGCGGCCATGGAACGCGCGTTCATCACTTCCCGCCCAGGCCAAGGTCGCTTACCCACTTCGGCTTGCGCTTCTCGAGGAAGGCGGCGATGCCCTCCTTGCCTTCGGCCGACGCGCGGGTGTCCGCGATGCGCCGGGCGGTTTCGGCGCGCACCGCCGGCGTGAGCCTGGTGCCCCCCGACAGCAGGATCAGCTTCTTGCATTCCGCGATGGCGCGCGCGCCGCCCAGAACCAGGTGGCCCAGCATGTCGTTGACGCGGCCGTCGAGTTCCTCGGGCGGGCAGATGTCATGGACGAAGCCGATGCGGTAGGCCTCGGCGGCGTCGAAACGCTCCGCCGACAGGAAATAGCGGCTGGCCGCGCGCTCGCCCATGGCGCGTATGACGTAAGGCGAAATGGTCGCGGGCGTCAGGCCTAGCTTCGCCTCGGAGATGCAGAACACCGCCTCGGTGGAGGCAATGGCGATGTCGCAGGCCGCCACGAAGCCCATGCCGCCGGCGTAGGCGTTGCCATGCACGCGCGCCACGGTGGGCTTGTTGAGCGTCGCCAGGGTGAAGAGCGTGTCGGCGAGCGCCTGCGCGTCCTTGGCGTTCTGCGCCTTGGTGTAGTTGGCCGCGCGCTTCATCCAGTTGAGATCCGCGCCGGCACAGAAAGACTTGCCGTGCCCGGCCAGGACCACGGCGCGCACACCCTTGTCCTTTTCCATCGCCTTGAGGGTGGATTTCAGTTCGGCCAGGACGACGTCGTTCAGGGCATTGTGGATCTCCGGCCTGTTGAACCAGATGAGGCCGACGTGATTGCGGGTTTCGACTTGCAGGGTGGTGATCTTGGCCATGGTTTCTCCTGTTCTTGAAACCTTACATGCGGAAGACGCCGAAGGTGGTTTTCTCGATCGGGGCGTTGAGCGCGGCGGACATGGCCAGGCCCAGCACGCGGCGCGTGTCGACCGGATCGATCACGCCGTCGTCCCACAGGCGCGCGCTGGCGAAATACGGATGCCCCTGGTGCTCGTACTGGTCGAGGATGGGCTGCTTGAAGGCAGCCTCTTCCTCGACGCTCCAGGTGCCGCCCCTGGCTTCGATGCCGTCGCGCTTGACCGTGGCCAGCACCGAGGCGGCCTGCGTACCGCCCATGATGGAAATGCGCGCGTTGGGCCACATCCACAGGAAGCGCGGCGAGTAGGCGCGCCCGCACATGCCGTAGTTGCCGGCGCCGAAGCTGCCGCCGATAATCACGGTGAACTTGGGCACCTTCGCCGTGGCCACCGCGGTGACGAGCTTGGCGCCGTCGCGGGCGATGCCGGAGGATTCGTACTTCTTGCCGACCATGAAGCCGGTGATGTTCTGCAGGAACAGGAGCGGGATGCCGCGCTGCGCGCACAGCTCGATGAAATGCGCGCCCTTCAACGCCGATTCCGAATACAGGATGCCGTTGTTGGCCAGGATGCCGACCGGCATGCCGTGGATGCGCGCGAAGCCCGTCACCAGCGTGGTCCCGTAGCGGGACTTGAACTCATCGAGCTCGGAGGCATCGACGATGCGCGCGATCACCTCGCGCACGTCATAGGGCTTGCGCGCCTCGGCCGACACCACGCCGTAGAGTTCCTCGGCGGCATAGAGCGGCTCGCGCGGCGCGGTGATTTCCAATTCCGGCCGCTTGACGCGGTTCAAGTTGCCGACGATGCGCCGGGCGATCGCCAGCGCGTGCATGTCGTTCCTGGCCAGGTGGTCGGCCACGCCGGAGATGCGCGTATGGACATCGCCGCCGCCGAGTTCTTCCGCGCTCACCACCTCGCCGGTGGCGGCCTTCACCAGCGGCGGGCCGCCGAGGAAAATGGTGCCCTGGTTCCTGACGATGATTGTCTCGTCACTCATCGCAGGCACATAGGCGCCGCCGGCGGTGCAGGAGCCCATCACGACGGCGATCTGCGGGATGCCGCGCGCCGACAGGTTGGCCTGGTTGTAGAAGATGCGCCCGAAATGGTCGCGGTCGGGAAACACGTCTTCCTGGGTCGGCAGGTTGCCGCCGCCGGAATCGACCAGGTAGATGCACGGCAGGTGGTTCTCGCCCGCCACCTCCTGGGCGCGCACATGCTTTTTCACCGTCATCGGGAAATAGGTGCCGCCCTTGACGGTCGCGTCATTGCAGACGATCACGCATTCCTTGCCCGATACGCGGCCGATGCCGGTGATCACCCCCGCCCCGGGCGCGGCGTTGTGATACATGTCGTGCGCGGCCAGTTGCGAGAATTCCAGGAAGGGCGTGCCGGGATCGAGCAGCTGGTCGACCCGCTCGCGCGGCAGCAGCTTGCCGCGCCCGACGTGCTTCTTGCGCGCGTCCTCCGGTCCGCCTTGAGCGATATGCGCGACCTTGGCCTTGAGGTCGTCGACGGCGCCCTTCAGGGCCGCCGCATTGGCGGCGAACTCGGGGCTGCGGGTGTTGATCGCGGTGGCTAGGGTCGCCATGGGTCTCCTCTCGCCCAACACCGGGCAAGGTTTACGTTTACGTAAACGTCAATTGTAGCAATGCCGGCCGCGGGGCCGGAGCGGACCCGCGGGTCGTTCGGATCCGCGGGCGGCGCGTCGACGGCCGGCGGGTTGGCGCGCCCCGGTCCGGGAATCAAAGGGCCAGCATGCGCTGGCGCGCTGCCGCGTATTCGGCCTTCAGCTTGGCAGCGGCCTCGGCCACCGATTCGATGGTCTTGATCTGCCCTACGCCCTGACCCACGCCCCAGATGTCCTTCCACGCCTTGGTGACCTGGTTGCCGCCGGAGCCGAAGTTCATTTTCGAAGGGTCGGACTGCGGCAGGTTGTCCGGGTCCAGGCCGGCGTTCTCGATGGATTTGCGCAGGTAGTTGCCGTGTACGCCGGTAAACAGGTTGGTGTAGATGACGTCCGCCGCGGTGGCATCGACGATGCCCTGCTTGTAGCCCTCGCTGGTGTTGGCCTCATGGCACACCAGCCAGCGCGTGCCCATGTAGGCCAGGTCGGCGCCCATCGCCTGGGCCGAGAGCACCTGCTCGCCGCGGGTGATCGAACCGGCCAGCACGACGATGCCGTCGTACCACTCGCGCACCTCGCCCAGCAGAGCGAAGGGCGACAAGGCGCCCGCGTGGCCCCCGGCACCCGCGCACACCAGGATGAGCCCGTCGACGCCGGCCTCGACCGCCTTTTTCGCATGGCGGATGCTGATCACGTCGGAGAGCACGATGCCGCCATAGGCATGCACGGCATCGAGCATCTCCTTCGGCGGCGCGCGCAGGCTGGTGATCCACACCGGCACCTGATGCTCGACGCAGACCCGGATGTCATGCTCCAGGCGGTTGTTGGACTGGTGCACGATCTGGTTCACCGCGAAGGGAGCCACCTTGATGCCGGGATGGGCCGCCTGATGGGCCGCCAGTTCCTCCCTGATCTGCGCAAGCCAATCGCCCAGCGCGGCCTCGGGCCGGGCATTGAGGGCGGGAAAGCTGCCTACGATGCCGGCCTTGCATTGCTCGATCACCAGGCGGGGATTGCTCGCGATGAACAGCGGCGAGGCGATCACGGGCAGCGCCAGGCGCGCCAGGAGTTCCTGTTTGGTCATGGGGGCGGGGGGTTCGATCGGAAATGCGCGGCCGGTGGGGCGCGCGAACCTTCATTCTACAAGCCGCCCCTTGGCCGCCCGCGCCGGCGTGCTGCCGAGCACCGCGCCGCCGACGATGGCCGCCATCGCCCCCAGCGCCAGCGGCCCCAGCGTTCCGGCTCCGGAAAACGCCAGCCACAGGGTCGACAAAAGCGGCGTCAGATACGACAGGGTGCCGATCACGCGCGGGTCGCCGCGCTTCATGGCCGCGTCCCAGGTGAAGAACGCGACACCGAGCGGGCCGACGCCGATGGCGGCCATCCAGAACCAGTCCGAAGCGGCGATCGCCGGGGTGCTCTCCCAGAGCAGGTGACACAGCAGCGACAGCAGGCCCGAAACCGCGCAGAACGCGCCTACCGTGCCGGTGGGGAAGGCAGGCATGCGGCGCGTCAGCAGGGAATAGGTCGACCAGATCACCGCGGAGGCCAGCGCGCAGCCATAGCCGAACAGGTGCGCTACTTCGACGCTGAACCGTCCGCCGGTCGCCAGGAGGGCCGCGCCGCCGAAACCGATCAGC
>CANGUJ010000391.1 GCA_947456845.1 Burkholderiales bacterium
CCAGAGCGAGCACCTGCAAGGCGAACAGGCGGATGTGCGCCTGCGATCCCCAGTCCGCGCCGATCCACGGGTGGGCATGCCAGCCGATCATCCAGAGAATCAGCAGGCCGCCCCAGCCGCGCACCGCGACCTGCCATCCGTGGCGGTAGAGGAGGACGGCCGTGAGAACCAGATAACCGATGAGCGGCCAGTTCATCGCCTGGTAGATGAACTGCTCGTTCCAGGTCCACACCGCCGCCAGCGCGAGCGACGCCACCATCGCCGGCTGCGAGCCGAACAGCCATGCCGTCAGGAGCCCCCCGGCGGCCCACAGCGCGATGCCGTCGGGAAAGTGCGCATCGATGTGGTAGATCTGGCCGACCAGCATGATCGCTGCGCCGAAGAAAAGCACCGAGAGCAACGCGATGCCTTCCGCCAGTTTCGGCAGCGTCGCGCGAGTCAGGCAGAAACCGTGCGCAACATGGCTGCCGACGAGGGCGCCGAAGATCAAAGCGAGCTTCATCAGCTTGCTGATCTCGTTCCAGTGAGCGGCGAACCAGGTGACGACGCCGACGCCGAGCAGCAGCGCGCCGGCTACCGCCAGCCACGAAGCCCACGTCATTTTCGGCTGCCGCGCCGCGACATCGGCGAGGATGGCCTGCCGGCCCTCGGCGCTCACCCAGCCCTCGTTTTGCCAGCGCGTCAGTTCCTGCGCAAGCCGTTTCGCGAATCCCCGGTCGTTCATTGCGCCCCTTCGATACGGCCGATGGATGCGCCGGCAACAGACCAACGCCGCACCCCGGCTGCATCATGCCTCATCGGCAACCTCACCGGCGACGGCGCGCCGGACGGACAGCCTCGCCACCGTGACAACCGCACCAAGCAACCCGAAGAACAGATCAAGCAATGTGTCTGAAACACCGAGGTTCATCTTCGTACCGAGGCTGAAGTCTGACGCGAACTCCAGAAACTCCGAGGCTACCGCAGCGACAGCCGTCAGCACGATAGGCAACCAGGCGTATCGCGGGGTCAGACGGCATTTTCCCGCCGAACTACTGGCCAGGCCTGGGAATCAGGCACCACCAGGCCCAGCCAAAGAGTGTGAGCACGAAGACGGGATAGGCAAAGAAAGGTAGAGGCTCGGACAGCGATGTCAGGCTGCGACCGGCAAAGACCTGCAGCGCGGTGGCCGCGAACAGGAGAGCAGCAACGCCGCCCAGGATACGCACCGGCAGCGGCATGACGCCGGGGACGCTGATGAGCACAAGAGCCGCCGCCCACAGTGCCGCCCCGGCTGCAAAGAGCGGGCTGCTGGCCTCAAGCGACATCGCCGAGCCGGACAGCACCAACGTCTGGCCGGCGATGAAGACCAGGAACCCGGCCGCAACGGACTGCAGGTTTTGCTGAAGGCAGTGGACGGCCAGCAATGCCGCGGCGACCACTAGGGCCGTGCCGTCGATTCCCCAGGCCAGCCCGCGCAAGGCCGCGGACGGGGCGAAGCTGCCTGCGAGCCCCAGGAGCGCACCGACCACGAGGCATGCGGGCGCGATGGGGGATGGGCGTCCTGTCGGCACTTCTTTCTCAGCGGGACCGTGCATGGTTGGTGCGTCCTGTCGTTTGAAAAGAGAGCTGGCGCGCAGACGAGCCAAGCCCGCTGGCGCACGTCCGCTCGGAAGAAAAGTCAATGATCACGGCGCGCAAGTCGCGCGCCGCAGGTACCCAGCCCTGCTGCGACAAGTCTGGCCGGACTTCTACAGCCATCGTCTTTCAGTACCTTGAGCATTTCCGGGGTTTTAAGTCAGTGGTAACTGATCATGTTGGCTTGGGCATTCCCGGGATTGGCAGCTTGCCCGGGCCGCGCTTGGCATGCGCATACCTCACGCCTATGCCATCCGAACGGAAGAAACCCGTCTCGACCGGGTGGGACGATACATCAATTTTCACGACAAGCGCCGCTCGCGCAGGCTTTTGGGGAGCGCATGTGAATCCTTTTCAGAGCCGTCCGCACCTGCACTGCCGCGGCTGGCCGGACGCTTGCAGACACCGAAAAAAGCGTCCCCCAACAGTCTCAAGAGAGTACTCGACGGGACCACGCCGACTTGCGCAGGTGCCTGCGGGCCCCGGACATGCCACCACCCGCGCTAACCCGCCTGCGGCGGATCGTACGCGCGCACCGGTGGCAGCGCGCCCTCGTACCGCTCCACCTGCACCACGGTCAACTGCCCCGTGCATCCCTGCGCGAGGGACGACGTGCCCACGTCGCGCGTGAGCACGTTCGGGTTGCCGTGCACGCACATCATGCGCCCCTGGCCGTCGTCCACCGGGTCGAACCAGGCGCCGGTGGGCAGCTGCACCACATCCTCGCGCATGCCGGCGCACAGGCGCACCGCGGCGAGGCACGCGCCGCGCTCGTTGAAGAGGCGCACGATGTCGCCGTCGGCAATGCCGCGGTCGGCCGCCGCCTCGGGATGCATGGTGCACACCTCGCGCCCGTGCAGCTTGAGCGACTGGCTGTAGGCGCCGAAGTCGAGCTGGCTGTGCAGCCGCCCCGGCGGCTGGTTGGCCACCAGGTGCAGCGGATACCGTTCCGTCGGCACATCGGCAGGCGGCAGCCAGGCCGGATGGCCCGGGCAGTCGGCGTAGCCGAAGCCGGCCACCCGGGCTGAGGCGATCTGCACCTTGCCGCTCGGCGTCGGCAGCGGATTTTTCTCCGGGTCGTTGCGGAAGGCGCGCAGCATGCCACCGTCGTCCTCGCATTGCCCGACCTTGAGTTCGCCCTGCGCCCAGAAGGTGTCGAAGTCGGGCAGCGCCACCCCCTGCTCCCGCCAGGCCGCACGGGTGCGCTCGTAGAGATCCCTGACCCCTTCCAGCGCGCTCCGTCCCGCGCTGAAGGCCTCCAGCCTGCCCAGGCGGCGTGCCAGTTCGCAGAAGATGGCGTAGTCGTCGCGTGCCTCGCCGTGCGGCGGCACGATGCGTCGCATGGCCACCATCACCGGATCGGTCGCGGTGGCGCCGATGTCGTCGCGCTCCACGGTCAGCGTGGCCGGCAGCACGATGTCGGCAAACCTGGCCGTGGCCGTCCAGGCGCTCTCGTGCACCACGAAGGTTTCAAGCGCGCGGAATCCTTCGGCCAGCCGGTTCAAGTCCTGGTGGTGGTGGAAGGGGTTGCCGCCGGCCCAGTAGGCCAGGCGGATGTGCGGATACACCAGGCGAGTGCCGTTGTAATCGAAAGGCTGGCCCGGCTTGAGCAGCATGTCGGCGATGCGCGCCACGGGGATGAACGCTTTCACCCCGTTGATGCCCTGGTCGAGCGATGCCGGCGCGGCCAGATTGTTGCGGCGCCCGTAGTGCGCGAGCGTGCCGAGCGCATAGTTGTAGCCACCGCCCGGCAGGCCGAGTTGCCCGAGCGCGGCGGCCAGCACCACGCCCATCCATACCGGCTGCTCGCCGTGCAGCGAGCGCTGCAGTGAATGCGCAACCACCACCAGCACCCGCTTGCCCGCCAATGAGCGGGCCAGCGCCGCGATTTGCGCGGCGGGCAGTCCGCAGAGCGGCGCAGCCCAGTCCGGCGTCTTGGGCACGCCGTCGGTGCGGCCGAGCAGGTAGGCCTCGAACGGCGCCCAGCCGTCGCAATGGCGCTCGATGAAGCCGCGATCATGCAGGTTCTCCGTCACCAGCACATGAACCATCGCCAGCATCATGGCGGTGTCCGTGCCCGGCACCGGGGCCAGCCATTCGAAGCCGGCTTCGTCAGGCAGGTCCGAGCGCAGCGGGCTGACGGAAACGAAACGGCAGCCGCGCGCGGCGGCGCGGCGCATCGCGCCGCGTTCCACATGGTCGGAGATGCCGCCCGCGGCGGTTTGGGAGTTCTTGAGCGCCATGCCGCCGAAAGCCAGCACCACTTCGCTGTGGTCGGCGATCTGCTCCCAGGTGATGTTGCGCCGGGCCACCTTCTCCAGCGGGCCCAGCACATGCGGCAGGATCACCTCGGCGGCGCCCGCGCTGTAGGAATGCACGCTGCGCACAAAGCCGCCCAGCGCGGTGTTCAGGAAACGGTGCACCTGGCCCGGGGCATGATGAAAGCGCCCGGCGCTGGCCCAGCCGTACGAGCCGCCGAAGATCGCGCCGTTGCCGTGTTGGCGCGACACCCGCCCGAGTTCCTCGGCCAGGCGGTCGAGCACCTCGTTCCAGGGCAGCCGCACGAAAGTGTCGATGCC
>CANGUJ010000392.1 GCA_947456845.1 Burkholderiales bacterium
CTACGGGAACGGTCTCATCCGGTTGCACGGCGAGTTCATGCACGATGCCCTCTTCCCAGCATTCGATGTCCACTGCGGCCTTCGAGGTGTCGACCACCGCCACGATGTCGCCGCGGTGTACCGTGTCGCCGGGCCGGACCTTCCATTCCAGAAGCTTGCCTTCGTCCATGTCGGCGCCAAGGGATGGAAGCTTGAATTCGATCATGGGTGCGAGCTACGGCTTGCCGAACAGCGCGCGTGCGGCGGCGACGATCTTCTCCGCCTGGGGCAGCGCGGCGTCCTCCAGGTGCTTCGGATAGGGAATCGGGACTTCCTCGCTGCAGACCCGCGCGGGCGCGGCGTCGAGGTCGTAGAAGGCTTCCTCGGCGATGCGCGCGACGATCTCCGCCGCCAGGCTGCCGGTCTTCCAGGCTTCGTCGACCACCACCGCGCGGCGGGTCTTGCGCACCGATGCAAGGACGGTCGGCAGGTCCAGGGGGCGTAGCACCCGCAGGTCGACCACCTCGGCGTCGATGCCCTCGCGCGCCAGCATTGCCGCCGCCTCCAGGGTCTTGGGCAGCGAGCCGCCGTAGGTGACGAGGCTCACCTGCGTGCCGGCGCGGCGCACCGCGGCGCGCCGGATGTCGACCGGGCCCTCGGCGACATCGCCTTCCGTGTTGTAGAGCTGCACGTGCTCGAAGACGATCACCGGGTCGGGGTCCGCCAGCGCGGCGGCCAGCATGCCGCGCGCGTCGGCGACGGTGGCCGGCGCCAGCACGGTGAGCCCCGGCACATGCGCGTACCAGCCTTCCAGGCTGTGCGAATGCTGCGCCGCGAGCTGGCGTCCGGCGCCGGTGGCCATGCGAACCACCAGGGGCACCGAGAACTGCCCGCCCGACATGTGGCGCAGGGTGGCGGCGCTGTTGACGATCTGGTCGAGCGCCAGCAGGCTGAAGTTGACCGTCATCACCTCGACGATGGGGCGCATGCCGCCCAGCGCGGCGCCCACGCCGGCGCCCACGAAGCCGAGTTCCGACAGGGGCGCATCGCGCACCCGCTCGGGGCCGAATTCCTCCAGCAGCCCCTTGCTGACAGCATAGGTGCCGCCGTAGCGCCCGACATCCTCGCCCATGAGGAACACGCGCGCATCCTCGCGCATGGCCGCGCGGATGGCCTCGCGCATCGCCTCTCGGTAGCTCATGCGGGTCATGGCATCACCACCGGCGTGTGTACGTCCCGGGCGAGGTCTTCGACCGGCTCCCAGGTGCCTGCTTCGGCGAAGGCGACCGCGCGCGCGACTTCCTCGCCGGCGCCGCGATCGAGCGCCAGGAACTGCTCTTCGGTCAGCATGCCCTGCTGCTTGAGCCGCGCCGAGAAGGTATGAATCGGCCCGCGCGTCTTCCACGCCTCCACCTCGCGCTTGTCGCGATACAGCTCGGCGTCGAACATCGAGTGCGCGCGAAAGCGATAGGTGCGGAACTCCACGAAGAACGGGCCCTTGCCGGCGCGCACGTGCGCCGCGGCCTCGCACGTACCCTCGTGCACCGCAACCACGTCCATGCCATCGACCGACAGGGTCGGCAGCCGGTACGAGGCGGCCTTGGCGCACAGGTCGGTCTGCGCCTCCGAACGCGCCAGCGCGGTGCCCATGGCATAGAGGTTGTTCTCGCAGCAGAACAGCACCGGCAATTGCCATAGCGCCGCCAGGTTCACGGCCTCATGGAAAGCGCCCTCGGCCATCGCGCCTTCGCCGAAAAAACAGGCGTTCACGCGCGCTATGCCCTGCATGCGGTCGGCCAGCGCCAGCCCGGTGGCCAGCGGCAGCCCGCCGCCGACGATCGCATTGCCGCCGTACAGGCGCGCGCGCGCGTCGAACAGGTGCATGGAGCCGCCGCGCCCGCGCGAGCAACCCTCGCGCTTGCCGTACATCTCGGCCATGATCGCGTCCATGCCGACGCCGCACAGCAGCGCGTGCGCGTGCTCGCGATAGGTCGCCACCACGTTGTCCTCCGCCTCCAGCGCGTGGATCGCGCCGGTCGCCACGGCCTCCTCGCCGATGTACAGGTGCAGGAAGCCGCGGATCTTTCCCGCGCCGTACAGTTCGGCGCATTTCTCTTCCATGCGCCGGATGCGCAGCATGTCGTCGAGCAGCGACAGCGCGGTTTCGCGCGCGCAGGGGACCGGGCCGCTGGGCGGCGGTGCGATCATGTGCTTCCCTCCAGGGTGGACAGGTCGCCCTCCGGCAGGCCCAGTTCGCGCGCCTTCAGGAGGCGCCGCATGATCTTGCCGCTGCGGGTGCGCGGCAGCGAAGTCACGATCTCGATCTCCTTCGGCGCTACCGCCGCGCCGAGGCGCTTGCGCGCATGGCCGAGCAGTTCGCTCCTCAACGCATCAGAGGCCTCGAAGCCCGCCTTGAGCGAAACGAATGCCTTGACCACCTCGCCGACCATGGCGTCGGGTTTGCCGATCACGCCGGCTTCAGCCACCGCGGGATGCTCGAGCAGCGCGCTTTCGACCTCGAATGGTCCGATCAGGTGGCCGGCGGACTTGATCACGTCGTCGGCACGGCCGATGAACCAGAAGTAGCCGTCGGCGTCGCGTCTGGCGAGGTCGCCGCTGAGATACAAATCGCCGGCAAAGCACTTGCGATAGCGTTCTTCCTGGTCGAGGTAGCCGCGGAACATGCCGGGCCAGCCGGCCTTGAGCGCCAGTTCGCCTTCCTGATCCGCGGCCTCGACGACGCGCACCTGGCCGTCGGCATCGCGCCTGACGATGGCGGCCTCGATGCCCGGCAGGGGCTTGCCCATCGAGCCCGGCTTGATGTCCATGTCCGCGGTGTTGGCGATCATGATGCCGCCGGTTTCGGTCTGCCACCAGTTGTCGTGGATGGGCAACTTCAGGACTTCCTTGCCCCACCACACCGCTTCCGGATTGAGGGGTTCGCCCACGCTGGCGATAAAGCGCAGGGCGGGAAAGCGGTACTTGGCCGCGACCGCCGGCCCTGCCTTCATGAGCATGCGGATCGCCGTGGGCGCGGTGTACCAGACGTTCACGTTCTGCTCGGCAAGGATCGCGTACCAGCGCTCGGCGTCGAAATCGGCTTCGTCGATGATCGAGGTGACGCCGTGCAGCAACGGCGCGACGATGCCGTACGAGGTGCCGGTAACCCAGCCGGGATCGGCGGTGCACCAGAATATGTCGCCGGCACGCAGGTCGAGCGCGAACTTGCCGGTCGCGTAGTGCATCAGCGCCGCGCCGTGCACATGCATCGCGCCTTTCGGGGTGCCGGTGGTGCCGCTGGTGAAGTGCAGGAACGAGCGATCCTCCGCACCTGTCGGGGGCGCCGGCGGTGCCGGCGCCGCGTCGCGCATCAGCCGCGCGAAGTCGAGGGTGCCGGCAGGCGGGTCGCCCTCGCCGCTCTCGTCGACCACGATCACATGGCTGAGCGAGGGCATCTGCGGCAGAATCCTTTCGATCTTGCGCCGGAACAGGCTGGCGGTGGTCAGCAGGATCTTGCCGCGGCCGATCTCGATGCGGGTACGGATCGGTTCCGGGCCGAAAGCCGAAAACAGCGGTGTGACGCTCATGCCCGCCTTGAGCCCGCCCAGGACGCCGATGTAGAGTGCCGGGATGCGGCCGGCGAGCACGAACAGGGCTTCGCCACGCTGCGCGCCCAGCGCGGCGAGCGCGCCGGCGAAGCGGTCGCTCGCCGAGGTCAACTCGCCATAGTCGATATCCCTGACCGGACCGTCGCGCGGCATCCAGCGCAGGGCGATGCGCGCCGCGTTGCCGGCGGCGACATGCCGGTCTGTCGCCAGGCGCGCGAGGTTGAAGTCGCCCGGCCGGTCGCGCAGCAACTCGGCCTGTATCGCCTGCCAGGAGAACGACGCGCGTACCCGGTCGTCCAGGTTGGGCGCGACCCTCAGTTCATCGCCTGACTTTCGCATGATCGCGCTGCGCAATTCGAACTCCATGCTTCAATGGCACGCTTGAATCGTAGGCGCGCGCGAGCGCAAGTGTTTGACCAGGCGCAAACCCGCAGCGATATTGCGGCGCAACAGCCGCTCAGCGGATGGCGACGAGCGGATCGCAGGCGGGCATCCCGAGCGCGTCGGCCACGCCGGGATGGGTGATGCGGCCGGCGTGCACATTGAGCCCGGCGCGCAGATGCGCATCGCGCGCCAGGGCGGCGCGCACACCTTGGTCGGCCAGCGC
>CANGUJ010000393.1 GCA_947456845.1 Burkholderiales bacterium
GACGTGCTGCGCGAGGATGATTTCTATCGCGCCGACCATCGCCTGATCTGGAAGCACATTTCGAAGCTGATCGAGAAAGGCCGGCCGGCCGACGTGATCACCGTCTACGAGTCGCTCGATGCCGACAAGAAGGCCGAAGACGCCGGCGGCTTGTCCTACCTCAATGCGCTGGCGATGAACACGCCATCGGCTGCCAACATCCGCGGCTACGCGCAGATCGTGCGCGACCGCTCCATCCTGCGCAAGCTGCTCGTGGCCACCGACGAGATCGGGGGCGCGGTCTACAACCGCCAGGGACGGGAAGTGCGCCAGATCTTGGACGAGGCCGAGTCGCGGGTTTTCCAGATCGCCGAGGACGGCGCGCGCGGCAACACCGGTTTCGTCGAACTCGGGCCCCTGCTCACCCTGGTGCGCGACCGCGTGCAGGAACTGCACGACATGAACAGCCCGGACGTCACCGGCGTGCCGACCGGCTTCATCGATCTGGACCGCAAGACCTCCGGCCTGCAGGCCGGCGACCTGATCATCGTTGCCGGCCGTCCCTCGATGGGCAAGACCGCGTTTTCCCTCAACATCGCCGAGAACGTGGCGCTCGAAGGCGGCATCGTCGGCGTGTTCTCGATGGAAATGGGCGGCACGCAACTGGCCATGCGCATGCTGGGTTCCATCGGCCGGCTCGACCTGCACCGGCTGCGCACCGGCAAGCTCGACGACAACGAGTTCTCCAAGTTCGCCACGGCGCTGGAGCGCCTGCAGGAAGTCAAGCTGCATATCGATGAAACCCCCGCCCTGACGGCGCTTGAGCTGCGCGCGCGGGCGCGGCGCCTGCATCGCATCTACGGCAAGCTCGATCTCATCGTCATCGACTACCTGCAACTGATGTCCGCATCCGGGGGCGGCGAGAACCGCGCAACCGAGATCTCCGAGATCTCCCGATCGCTCAAGGCGCTGGCCAAGGAACTCCACGTGCCGGTCATCGCGCTATCGCAATTGAATCGCAGCCTCGAACAGCGCACCGACAAGCGTCCGATGATGAGCGACCTGCGTGAATCCGGCGCCATCGAGCAGGATGCCGACGTCATCCTGTTCATCTACCGGGACGAGGTCTACAACCCCGACAACGAGAACAACAAGGGGATTGCGGAAGTCATCATCGGCAAGCAGCGTAACGGCCCGATCGGCAAGGTGGAGCTCGCCTTCCTGGGCGAGTACACCAAGTTCGAGAATCTCGCCCGGCCGGGCAACTACCAGTCGTACAGCAATGAGTGAGGCTGCCAGGCCCCTGGCGCGCTACGCCGCCTGGCGGCGCGCCGGCGACTACGTGTTTCGCTCCGGCATCATCGCCGTGGATCCTGCCCCCAAGATGATCGTGCACGGTTTCGAGGATATCCCGCCCGACACCGCCGCGGCGATCGGCGCGACCGGCGAGGTTTCCACCGACTTCAAGCAGGGGCCGATCCTGGCGCAGAGCTGTTATGTGCTCGACCGTGTGCGCCAGACCGTCGAAGCCGCCGGCGGCCGCATGGAGGTGTGGTCAAGCTGGTGCAGTATTTCACCAACCTGGACCATTTTCCGCTCTACGCGAAGGTGCGCGGCCGGTTCTTTCCCGGCGAGCCGCCGGTGTCCACGGTGGTCGGCGTCTCCGGGCTGATGCCCTCCGCCGACGTGCTGATCGAGGTCGAGGCCACCGCCTACCCGGCGCGCAAGTAGGCCCCGGCATCCCGCCGGGATGCCCGTCTGACGCCGCCGGTTTGCGCCGGCCGCATCATGCGGTCCTGGCATGCCCGGGCGAGTCGTGATCGAATGAGCCGTTATTGCGGCTTGACGCCCGCCGCCTGCAACACCCGCGACGCTTCCTCGACCTCGCTTTTGACGAAGGCCTTGAACTCGGCGGGGGTCATCGGCATGGGTTCCAGTCCCATCTTGCCCAGGCGTTCCTTGAGGTCGGGCGCGGCCCACGCTTTTTGCACGTCCGCCGCGATTTTTTCCACGATGGCCTGGGGCGTGCCGGCCGGGGCGAACATGCCGGTCCAGAGGTTGAAACTGAAGCCAGGCACGCCGGCCTGTGCCACGGTGGGCACCTCGGGCAGCAGGCCGGAGCGCTGCGCGGTCGAGACCCCCAGCGCCACCAGCTTGCCTTCGCGGATGTGCGGCAGGGCCGCAGCGATGGGGGAGAAGTAGTAGCTGAGCCGACCGCCGATGGTGTCGGTCACCGCTTCGGGAGTGCCCTTGTAGGGAATGTGCACCACGTCGAGCTTGCTCATGCCCTTGAACTTCTCGCCAGCGAGGTGGGTGCCGCTGCCATTGCCCGCCGAGCCGAAATTGAGTGTGCCCGGCTTGCTGCGCGCCGCTGCCATCAGGTCGCCCAGCGTCTTGAAACCCGTCGAGGGTGCGACGATCACCACGGTGGCCTGTCCGGCCACGGGCGTGACCTCTGCGAAATCCTTGAAGGTGTCGTAATTGAGCTTGGCGTAGATGGCCGGGTTGGCCGCATGGCCGGACGAATGCACCAGGAGGGTGTAACCGTCAGGCGCTGCCTTGGCGACCATGGCTGCGCCGATGGTACCTCCGGCGCCGGGCCGATTCTCGATGACCACCGGCTGGCCCCAGAATTCAGAGAGCTTGGTCTGCACCGCGCGCGCGGAAATGTCGGTGGCGCTGCCGGGGGTGAACGGCACCACGATGGTGACCGGCTTGGACGGAAAGCTCTGGGCCAGCCCCAGCGGCATGACGGTTGCGAGCGCCGCCGCGGCGAACAGGTGAAAAAACGGTCTCATCGATGTCTCCTGGGTTGATTTCGTCATTCGCGAGGCGGGCTGCCTTGCAGGCACCGCGGAGTCTAGTTCAGGCGTGCCGGAACCGCCCTTCTCGTAAACCCGGAGCCGGGCGGTTTGACGACGTTCCTGAAAGGCCTGCGCGGATCCCTGGGCGGCGTCCCGCCCCGGGGGACATCCCGCGTCAGGCGGCCGTCGTCGATCGCGTGGCCGTGCCGAGCACCGACTCTGGCGCCGCGCGCGCCGCGCGATCATCCCGGCATGCACGTTCGACAAGGCGTCACGATCAGCTCGACGCACCCCACCATGCGCAGACGGCCAGCGGCGCATGGTGATAGCCATCGTCGAGCTTGCGGATGATGACGAATTCGAGTTCATCCGCGAAGTGTTCGCCGATGGTGACTTCGTTTTCCCCTGAACGCACCGCGAAAAGGAAGTCCTGCCCCATCAGGCCATCCTGGGCGATGGTGTCCTGCAAGGCCTTCCTGTGGTCCACGTCGTCCGGGATGCCCTCGATCACGTAGAAGTCGTCGTCGACCGCGATGGTCGGCAGGTAGTGGTCGATGCCGCTGGCGCGCAGGGCATTGATCGTCGCGCGAATGAATTGCGGGAGCGAGGGCAGGGGCACCGGGTGGATCTCTCAGTCGGCCGTCAATGCGGGCCAGCGGTGCTGCCACGGAAATCGCGACGCATAGCCCTGCGCCACCGCGCACAGGGCGCCATCGTCGCCCCAGCGCGCGATCAGTTGTATCCCGTTGGGCAGCCCGGTGGCCGATGGCGCGCACGGCAGCGCGATCGCCGGGAGTCCCGCTGCGTTCACGAAGCCGGTGAACAGCGCATGTCCGCGCGGACCCACCTCCCGTCCGGCGATACGGGTCGGGTGGGTCTGGTCCGCCGGCCAGGGGAGCGCGGCCGCGGCCGGCGTGAGCAGCAGGTCGTGATCGGCGAACACCTCGCCCAGGCGGCTTTTCATGTCATCCACCAGGCGCAACAACTCGAACAGGGCGGTGGCGGGCAGGGTGCGGCCGGCGTCGGCATTGGCGATGGCGGCAGGCGTGAGCAGTTCGCGCCAGGCGGTCTTGTGCGCGAGCATTTCCGCCAGGCCCGCTTGCGAGAGGCTCATCCAGCGGGCGTTGACCTCGTTGGGAATGTCGAAACGCGCTGCGGTATCCACGCTGTGGCCGAGCGTGCGCAATGCGTCGGCCGCCTCACGGGTGCGCTGCGCGATCTCGGGGTCCACCGGCGCATCGCCGAAGGTTTCGATGTGCAGGACGCGGCGGCGCGGCGCGACCGCCGGCACTTCGAAGGGTTGGCGGGCGAAGGCCTGGGATGCGCCATCGCGCGGATGCGGCGGGCTCATCACCTGCATGGCAAGCACCACGTCTTCAACCGTGCGGGCGATGGGCCCGGC
>CANGUJ010000394.1 GCA_947456845.1 Burkholderiales bacterium
CCGCGGGCGCGTCGGCCGACAGTGCGCCCAGCATGGCGCGCAGGCGCTCCTCGGAGAACTCTTCCGCGGCGGCGTTGCAGGCTTCCGACACGCCATCGGTGAAGCACACCAGCGTGGCGCCGGGGGCGAGCACCATTTCCTTCGCCACATAGCGCAATCCCGGGATCGCGCCGATCAGCGTCCCTTTGGGGATCGGCAGCACCGTCGCCTCCCCGTCCTCGACCACCAGCGGCGCGCAGTGGCCGCCGCTGGTGTACACGAGCCGGCCGGAGGCCGTATCGAGCACGCCGCAGAAGAGCGTGACGAACATGTTGGCCTCATTGCCGGCGCAAAGCTGCTCGTTGACGCGCTGGAGAAGCCGATCCGGCCGCCGCGAACCCATGGCGGCGATACGCAACAGGCCGATGCTGCGGGCCATGAAAAGCGCGGCCGGAATGCCATGCCCGGAGACGTCGCCAATGCAGAAAAACAGCGTGCTGTCGTCGATGAAGAAAGCGTCGAACAGATCGCCCCCCACCGCAGAGGCAGGTTCCATCGTCGCAGCGACCTCGATGTCCTTGCGATCGGGGAACATCGGTCGACGCAGGGGCAGCATGGACGCCTGCAGTTGTCGCGCGGTATCGAGTTCCTGGCGCAGGAATTCCAGTTCAAGCTGCTTGCGCTGCACCTCGAGCATGACCTCGTTGCTGCGCCGCATGCGTTTGGCGAGTTCGGCAAGAAGGTTGCGCGACACCGCCGGAATCAGATTGAGCCGCTGCCAGAAAAGATCACGCGGCAATACCAGCAGGCGCGCGTCGGTCAGCGACATGACCAAGGCCGAAACCACCTGCCCGTCGATGGCGGACAATTCGCCCACGCTCTCGCCCGGCCGGATCGGGATTCCCGCTTCGGCGGGCAATGCGGGGTCGAGTATTGCCACGAGTCGCCCCGAGAGCAGGACATAGACCGTATCGTTGGGCTCACCCGGCTTGAGCAGCGCGGTGCCGGCAGGCAGCACCAGCACCTCGCATTCGCCCACCGCCTCCATGATCGCGGCTTCGTCGGCGCCGTCGAACAGGGCGATCCAATTCAGCCCCGCAACGCGCCGCTCGGCACCTTCGACGCGACGCTCCGGTTCAGTAAAGGTTTCGGCGAGACGGCGACTCGGCGCACGCTTGAAACGATCGCGCCGGCAGGCGCCGAAGTCCACCACGCCCTCCCGTTACCAGGTCACCATGATTGCAAGGCGGTTACGTTCCGCGACGCGCGTGTAGCCGATGCGGTCGGCATAACTGCGCATCACCTGTATGCCAAGGCCGCCGGGCCGGGCTTCGGCCAGCGACCCCGGGCGCGCCGGTGCCGGGGCGCGGGTCGGATCGAAGGCAATACCGGCGTCGCTGATGTTGAGAACGGCCGCGCTCAAACCCGCGTCGCAGCGCACCTCGAGGCCGATGGCGATGTCGGCTGCGCGCGCGCCCGGGCCACCATGCGCGATCACGTTGGCCAGCGCCTCCTCCATGCAGTGGTCAAGGCGGGTGATGCATTCCTCTGGCACGCCGCGCGCTTCACCGGTGACGCGCAGCCAGCGCGAAGCGCGCCGGGTCTCCGCGAAATCGGCGCGAATCGAAAGCTCTGCCGCCCACTCGGCGACGGGGGTGGCTGTCATCGCTCAGGCCAGCGCGGCCTTCTCGGCCTCGGCGACATCGGTGAACATCGGAATCAGCGCGTCGATGCCGGTGGTCTCAAGCGTTTTCGCCACGCCGGCGTTGGCGCCCACGAATAGCACCATGCGGCCGCCGCGCAAGTGCTGCGCCTTGGCGTTGGTGACAAGCGCGCGGATACCCATGGAAGCAAGAAACGTCACGGCAGTAAGATCCACGAGCACTCGCCTGGCCGAACCCGCCGCCAGCGCTGCGAACTTGGTGGAGACCGCGTCCGTCCCTGCCACGTCCAGGCGCTCGGAAAGGAAAATGCGCCGCAGATTTTCATTCTCGTCCCGGAAATCGATGGCCATGAGGAACCCCCAGTATTTGGCAAAGTTGCGCGTCGCGCGTGTGAGGCGCCCGATTGTCCGAAGGTATGACAAAAATGCGACAGTTGTGTGACAAAGCGCAAGAATCCGGCTCACATGACTCGCGCGCGATCATGGCATGGTAGTGGACCGCTCGCGGAGATTTTCATCCGCCTTAAATAACATTTTCCTTGCGCGGCTTGGAAAACTTTGTTGATGTCATCGATTAAAGGTCGGCATTGCAGCGGTGGGTATTCGATGGGCGTGGAAAGGCGCCCCCTGGGGCGGCTTCTTTCCGCCGCCCCGCGCCGCCTCAAGTCGTCAGGTTCCCGTCACGAAAGCCCGGCCGGATCCCGTGTTCCCGGACTGCGCATCCAGGCAGCGGCTTGCCGTGATCATCGCCAAGAAACACTGGAAAACCCTTGTGCGCAGATGCGCGTGGCCGCGCAAAGCAACGATTCCGCCGGGTCGGCCCCAAAGGAATCGGCAACGCGGAAACGGCCGAAATTGTGTCCCGGGTCGACATGGGCGAAGCGCAATCGCCTGTCAAGCAGGACGCCCATCAACCGCTGCGCGCGCGTTTGCGATCCTCGCAGTGCCCGATCTCATGCGCGAGCAGCGCCTCAAGAACGGCGGGCCGATCGTCGGGATCATGCTCGTCCAGAACTTGCTCGACGTACATGGAGCCCGTCAGCGCGGTGATCAGGCATACGCGCCCGGCGTAGCGGGCCGACGATGCCGCGGTCTCGCCGGCGTTGATCGTCTCTTCGCGTCGCACGCTGTATTCGTGGACGCGGGCGTTCTCGACGACCCGCGCAAGGACATCCCGAAAGTCAAGGCTGGACGCCGGCGTGGATCCACAACCCGCCGGCAGCGCAGCAAGAGAGACCGCGTGTCGAACCATGCGTTACGATGGCTCGAATTCGGCCCGTGGCATCCCCCAAAGAAGGCAACGCGCCGGGCGCTCCTCGGAAATCGGGCCCGCCGGCAACCGGGAAGGCGCGGCGCCGGAAACGCCCCTCGCCGCTTGCACAAGGCTGGATCAGCGGCGTGGATCCCTCGCCGACTTCTTTCTTGTAGGTTCGCCCCAGGACTTCAACGCCCGCAGCAGCGGCCGTTTCTTGCTCTGATGCGACTGCATGCGGCGCAGGATGTCATCGAGGGCATGGATGGCGGCGTCGATGAACGAGCCCTTGTTGAGCATCACGCATTCGGCCCGCTCACCCATGGCGGCATCGGTAATCTCCGCGCGCGAGGGCGTGCCGGTGCGCGCCAGCATATCGAGCACCTGGGTCGCCCAGATCACCGGCAGGTGCGCCGCCTCCGCGGCCCAGAGGATTTCCTCCTGCACTTCGGCCAGCCTTTCATAGCCGCACTCGACTGCCAGGTCGCCGCGCGCGATCATCACCCCCGCGGCCTTGCCGGCCAGGGCGGCGAACAGCAATTCGGGAAGATTTTCGAAGGCCCGGCGGGTTTCGATCTTCAGCACGATGCCGAGGTCGGGCTTGCCAAGCCTTTGCAAGTGGGTGCGCAGACAGGCGAGATCGGCGCCGCGCTGCACGAATGACAGGCCCACCATGTCGGCGAGTCGTGCGACGCTTTCCAGGTCGACGACATCCCGCTCCGTCAGCGCGGGCAGGTCGAGCTTGCTGTCGGGAAGATTGATGCCCTTGTCGCCGGCGAGCTTCTGGCCGTCGCCCAGGGCATGGGTGATTTCCACCTCGATGCCGCGGCGCCCCGCGCGGCGGATCCGCCCGCCGATGCGGCCATCGTCAAACCAGATGCGCTCGCCCGCGGCCACCTGGTCGAAAACCGCCGGCAGCGTGCATGTGATGGTCGTCACCGGCTTGCCGCGTTTGCCGGCGGGCCCTGGCGCCGGCGGCGGTTCGGCGGCTTCCGCGACGAGCCTGACCCTCTCGCCGCGCTTGAGCAGGGCGTACCCGCGACGTTCGGGAAAATCCGCCAGCCGGGTCGCATCGACACCCGCCTGCGCGCGCCGCTCCAGGCGCGTCTCGGGGACCAGGTAGGCGGTCTGCATGGATTCGGCCAGCCATGCATGCGCGTCGCCCGCCACCAACTTCAAGCGTCGCGACGCACCGCGCGCATCGGTGAAGTCGAGCTGTCGGCCCGCACGCAACCGCGCCAGCCACGCCGCGTCGACGCCGATGGCCGGGTGCCGCGCCGCGGCGGGCGC
>CANGUJ010000395.1 GCA_947456845.1 Burkholderiales bacterium
CAGCGCCCGTGGCGGGGTGGACATCGAGCAGACGCATCTTGAGGAGCCCGGTGCGATCCATGCGATGGACATCGACCCCGGCGCCGGCCTGCGGCCCTGGGAGGCGGTGCAGTTGTGGGAGCGCTGCGGCATCGAGTCGGCCCGGTTGCCCGCGCTCGCCGATCTGACGGTCCGCCTGTGGCAGTCGTTCGTGGCGGCCGACGGACTGGTGATGGAAATCAACCCGGTCGCGCTGCGCACCGATGGCCGATTCTCGATCGTCGGCGCGATGCTCGGCATCGACGATGCAGCGCTCGCCCGGCATCCGCGCTGGCAATCGGTGGCGAGCGAACTGTCCACCCGCGGCGGCCGGCGTGCCAATGCGCGCGAGCGGTCGGTGCTCGAGGCCAATGCGCGGGTGCCTGGCGCGGTGTTCCGCTACACCGAACTCGAGGGCGATATCGGCTTCTTCGTCGGGGGCGGTGGCGCGAGCCTGTTCCAGCACGACCTGATGCTGGCGCTGGGCGCCCGTCCGGCCAACCATCTCGACGCGACCCCAGGCGCAGGCTGGAAGGAAAAGATGGCCGCGGTGGTCGATGCGATCCTCGCCCGCCCCGGCGTGCGCGGGCTGCTGATCAGCTACAACTTCCTGCAGCTGATCAATGTCGACGAGCGCATGCGCCTGATCGTCGACCACCTGAAGGCGCGGCAGGTCGATCCGACCGCCTTCCCCATCGTGGTGCGGCTGTTCGGCCCTGGCGAGGCGCGCGCCCGTGAGATCGCCGAAGAACTGCCAGGCCTGGTGTACATGCCGCCGATGTCACCGATCGAGGATGCGGTGGCCCGGATCGTCGAACTGACCGGTGGTCCGCGCGAGGGGGCGGCGTGAGCATACTGATCGATGCGGATACGCGCGTGCTGGTGCAGGGGATCACCGGTTCCCAGGCCAGGCGCGACGTCGCGCACTGCCGCGCCTATGGCACGCAGATCGCCTGCGGCGTCACGCCCGGCCGCGGCGGCAGCGAGGCCGACGGCCTGCCGGTCTACAACACGGTCGCCTCTGCGCTGGCCAAACACCCGATTGACGCGACGCTGGTGTACGCGCCCCCGTTCGCGGTGCGCGACGCGGTGCTCGAGAGCCTCGCGGCCGGCATCCGGCTGGCGGTGGTCCTGGCCGAGAACGTGCCGGTGCACGACACCGTCGCCATCCGCGCCGCAGCCGAAAGCGCCGGTGCGCTGGTGGTCGGCTGCAACACCAACGGCATCATCTCGCCCGGACGCTGCAAGCTTGGCGGCATCGGTGGCGACCTGCCGGCACGCGTATTCCTGCCCGGCACGGTGGGCATCGTCTCGCGCTCGGGCGGGATGTCGGCCGAGCTCGCGCTGACCCTCAAGGCCGGCGGCTACGGCGTATCGACCGCGATCTCCATGGGCGGTGATGCAGTGCCCTGCACCCCGATGGTCCGCTACCTGCAGCTGTTCGATGCGGATCCCGGTACCGAAGCGATCCTGCTGTTCGGCGAGCCAGGCACGCCCAACGAGCAGGAAGTCGCCCGCTGGCTCGGGGCGCGCGGGCCGGGCAAGCCGGTGGTCGCGGTGCTCGCCGGCGAGTTCCAGGAACGCTACCCGGCCGGTGCCAGCTTCGGCCACGCCGCGGCGATGATCCAGGATGCCGGCGACACCGTGTCCGCGAAGCGCACGATGCTCGCGGCGGTCGGCGTGCACGTGGTGCACAGGCTCGGCGAACTCGGTCCGCTGCTGGCGCGCCTGAATGTCACCTGCCCCCCGGAGAAGAGCTGATGAACGATCCCCAGTCGCCCGTGCCGCCGTCCGCGCCGGCGTCCGCGTCCCCTGCGCCTGTCGCGCTCCCCGCGGATTCCCAGTGGGGTCCCGAACTGGCGGAACTCGCCGAGCGGCGCCGCATGGCGAAGGCCATGGGTGGCGAGGCCGCGATCGCGCGGCACAAGGCGCGCGGGCGGATGACGGCGCGCGAGCGCATCGAGGCGCTGCTCGACGTGGGCACCTTCCGCGAGCTCGGGCAGATCACCGGCAAGGGCAGCTACGACGCGCAGGGAAACCTGGTCGAACTGACGCCGGTCAACGCGATCATCGGCACCGGCCGCGTCGACGGAAGCAAGGTGACGATCTCCGCCGATGACTACACGCTGCGTGCCGGTTCGTCCGAGGCGACCATCTCGGACAAGTGGGTGTATGCGGAACGGCTGGCGCATTCGATGCAGATGCCGCTGGTGCGCCTGGTCGACTCGGCCGGGGGCAGCGTCAAGCTGCTGAAGAAGATGGGCCACACCAGGATCCCGGGCTATCCGACCTGGCCGGTGGTCGACCTGATGTCCACGGTGCCCGTGGTGGGCGTGGCACTGGGCAGCTGCGCCGGGCTTGGTGCGATCAAGGTGCTGATGTCGCATTTCTCCGTGATGGTGCGCGATCAGGCCCAGGTGTTCGCTGCCGGCCCGCCGGTGGTCAAGCAGGCCTACGGCATCGACATCGACAAGAACGAGCTCGGTGGGCACAAGGTCCACCGCAAGAGCGCGCTGGTGCACAACGAGGCGGTGGACGAGGCCGACGCGCTGGCGCAGGTGCGCCGCTTCCTGTCCTACCTGCCGCGCAGCGTGAACCATCGCGCGCCGCGTACGGCGTGCACCGACGACCCGGCGCGCGCCGATCCGTGGCTCGCCGACGCGATCCCGCGTAACCGGCGCCAGGTCTACGACCCGCGCAAGATCATCGCCGCGGTGTTCGACCGCGACTCGGTGTTCGAGATCGGGCGCCACCAGGGCGGCGCGACCATCACGGCGCTGGCGCGCCTTGACGGGTATCCGGTCGGGGTGCTGTGCAGCGATCCGCGCATCTCGGGCGGGGCGATGACCCTGGCCGCGGCCTGGAAGACCGAGCGCCACGTGAAGCTGTGCGATACCTTCGGCCTGCCCGTGGTGAACCTGGTCGATCAGCCGGGAAACGCGACCGGGCCCGAGGCGGAGCTCGCCGGCACGCTGCTCGGTGCAGTGCGCGTGCTCGCCACCATCGAACAGGCGAAGGTGCCGTGGGTATCGATCATCCTGCGTCGTGCGTTCGGCATGGCGGGTGGCCTGCACGCCCCCAAGCATTTCCCTGCCCTCAACCACCGCTTCGCCTGGCCGTCCGCGCGCTGGGGTTCAATCCCGATCGAAGGGGGCGTGTACGCCGCGCACCGGCAGGAGATCGACGGCGCGGCCGATCCGCAGGCCACGCGCGACGCGATCGAGGCGGAGTACCACGCGATCAGTTCGCCGTTCCGCACGGCGGAGGTGTTCTCGATACTCGACGTGATCGATCCGCGCGAGACCAGGGGCGTGCTGTGCGACTGGGTCGAGGATGCATGGGCAGTCATCGAGGGCGATCGCGGCGCCAGACCGCGACAGCCCTGAAAAACCCTTTGGAGGAAACATGCAGACGGCGATGAAAAAGGGAATGAGGACGGCGATGCACGCTGTGATGGGGCGCATGTTCGGCTGGATCCCGGCGATCCTGCTCGGCGCTGCGGCCTTGGGCCCGGCGCAGGTGCTCGCCCAGTCCGGGGAATGGAAGCCCTCGCGCAGCCTCGAGTGGCTCGTGCCGTCCGGCCCCGGTGCGGCGCTGGACATGGCAGCCCGGCAGATCAAGGAGGCGGCCGACCGTTCCGCAAAGCTCGAACACCCGTTCCTGGTGCAGAACCGCCCGGGTGGATCGAACCTGATCGCGCTCAATACCCTGATTCAGAATCCGGGCAACGGGCACTTCGTGGCGACGTTCAACCACGGCCAGATCAATAACCGGTTGCTGGGCGCACTGCCGGTCGGATACACCGACTTCACGCCGATCGCCATCCTGCTCGAGGAGACGCTGGTCGTTGCAGTGCGCGAGGACTCGCCGATCCGCACCGCGAAAGACCTGGTGGAACGCCTGCGCAAGGATCCGGGCGGACTGTCGATCGGCATCGCCACCAGCGCTGGAAACCATATCCACGTGGCCATCGCGCTGCCGTTGCGCAAGGCTGGCGTCGATGTCTCGCAACTGCGCATCGTGCCCTACAAGTCTTCGGTCGCGTCGATGACCGACCTGCTCGGTGGCCATATCGACATCGTGTCTGCATCCACGCCCAACGTGGTGGCGCTGCACCAGGCCGGCCGGATCCGCCTGCTTGCGGTGCCGACCG
>CANGUJ010000396.1 GCA_947456845.1 Burkholderiales bacterium
AAGGGCATCGATACCCTGATCCGCCGCTGCCTGGCCCACCATGGCCGGCCGCAGGAGGGGCCCGGCTTCGAACGCCTGCGTGTTTCCTACATGCGCCATTACGAGGCCGTCAACGGACGCCAGGCCAGCCCCTATCCGGGTGTCATCGAGGGGCTTGAGGCCATGCGCGCGCTGGGTCTGCAGCTCGGCGTGTGCACCAACAAGACCGCGCGTTTCACCCGGCCCTTGTTGGAGCGCTGCAACATCGCCGCCTACTTCGGCGTGGTCGTCAGCGGCGACACCACGGCGTGCAAAAAACCCGCCCCGGACATGATAGAGCATGCGGCCAAGTGTTGGGGCACAACGGTTTCCACCCTTCTCATGATCGGCGATTCGGACAACGACAGCGCCGCTGCGCGCGCCGCCGGCTGTCCGGTATGGCTGGTGCCCTACGGCTACAACGAAGGCCGGCCGGTGCAATTGACCGACTGCGATGGTATAGTCTCGGGGCTGGTGGAGGCGGCGCGGCTTTTGCGCGGCGCTTGAATAGATCCGACATAGATCCGACGCGGACGACGCATCCGACATTCCGGTTTCGACATTGCGGCACCGCCATTCCGGTTCGCCGGCGCCGACGGGAATCCCAATTGAACCCCCTGAATCATCCGAGCCTGCATCAAGTGTGGAGCGCCGCTCCGGGAGCCTGGCCCTGGCGTAGCTGACGCCTCGCCCGGCGCCGCGCGTCTTTACGGCGGCGCATTCCCTCGCGCAGGCGCCCGCGCCAGCGACCCTTGTTGCAGTTCTCGATTTCAGGCAAGCCATGTCCCATCCCCCTTCCGCGCGGGGTGTAATCTCGCGTGACCAATTCAACGCACTGCGCCAGCAGGGCTTCAACCGCATTCCGCTGGTGCTCGAGACCTTCGCCGATCTCGACACGCCGCTTTCGATCTACCTGAAGCTGGCCGACGCACCGTATTCCTACCTGCTCGAATCGGTGGTCGGCGGCGAGCGCTTCGGCCGCTACTCCTTTATCGGCCTGCCGTGCAGCACGCGCATTGTCGCGCGCGGCCGGGAAGTTTCGGTGATCAACGGCGAGGTGGTGGTCGAGCAGCATGCGGACGTCAACCCCATCGATTTCGTGCGCGACTACCTGACGCGCTTCAATGTCGCGCCGCTGGAAGGGCTGCCGCGCTTCACCGGCGGCCTGGTGGGCGCCTTCGGCTACGACTGCGTGCGCTATGTGGAACCGCGTCTTGACCGCTTCGTGCGGGCGCTGGAAAAGAAGCGGGGCGAGAAGCCCGACCCGATCGGTGCGCCGGACGTGGTGCTCCTGCAAAGTGAGGAGGTGGCGATTGTCGATAACCTCGCCGGCAAGCTGTTCCTGGTAGTGTACGTCGACCCGCGCAACCCGCACAGCTACGACTACGGCCGCGAGCGCCTGAAGGCGCTGCTGGCCGGGCTGCGCAAGCCGCTGCCGGTGCCGGACCATGGCCCCAGCGCGGCCGACGAGCCGCGGTCCAACATCGGCGAGGCCACCTTCCTGGCCGGCGTGGCCAAATGCAAGCAGTACATCATCGACGGCGACTGCATGCAGGTGCAGATCGGCCAGCGCCTGACGCGCGAATTCACCTCGCCGCCGGTGGCGCTGTACCGGGCGCTGCGCACCCTCAACCCGTCACCGTACATGTTCTATTTCAACCTGCGCGACATGCATATCGTCAGCGCCTCGCCGGAAATCCTGGTGCGGGTCGAGCCGGAGCCGGGCGAGCCCGGGCCCGGGGCGTCGCATGGCGGCCACAAGCGCGTGACCATCCGGCCCATCGCCGGCACGCGCCGGCGCGGCAAGACCCCCGAGGAAGACCGCGCGCTCGCCGAGGAACTGCTGGCCGACCCCAAGGAGCGCGCCGAGCATGTCATGCTGATCGACCTGGCGCGCAACGACATCGGCCGCATCGCCGAGACCGGCAGCGTCAAGGTGACCGACACCATGATCATCGAGCGCTATTCGCACGTGATGCACATCGTCTCGTCGGTGGACGGGCGCCTCAAGCCCGGCCTAGACGCGCTCGACGTGTTCAAGGCGTCGTTCCCGGCCGGCACGCTCACCGGCGCCCCGAAGGTGCGGGCGATGGAGATCATCGAGGAGATCGAGCCGGTCAAGCGCGGCCTGTATGGCGGCGCTGCCGGCTACATCGGCTTCCATGGCGACATGGACGTGGCCATCACCATCCGCACCGGCATCATCAAGGACGGCCGGCTGCATGTGCAGGCGGCCGCCGGCATCGTCGCCGATTCGGTGCCCGAGGCGGAGTGGAACGAGACCCGCATCAAGGCGCAGGCGGTGCTGCGCGCGGCCGAGGTCGCCGCGGCCGGCCTCGACACCAGCGTGGAATGAGGAGGCGGCCATGGTTCTCATGATCGACAACTACGATTCCTTCACCTACAACCTGGTCCAGTATTTCGGCGAACTGGGGGCCGACATGCGCGTGGTGCTCAACGACGAGATGGACGTCGCCGGCATCGCGGCGCTCCGGCCGGAAAAGATCGTGATCTCGCCCGGGCCGTGCTCGCCCAACGAGGCGGGCGTCTCGCTGCAGGTGATCGCCGCGTTCGCGGGGCGCGTGCCCATCCTCGGCGTGTGCCTGGGCCACCAGGCCATCGGTCAGGCGTTCGGCGGCAGGGTCGTGCATGCGCGGGAACTCATGCACGGCAAGACCTCGCCGGTCGCGCATGCCGGCGTCGGTGTCTTCGCCGGCCTGCCGACCCCGTTCACCGCGACGCGCTACCACTCCCTGGCGGTGGAGCGCGCTTCCCTGCCCGCCGATCTCGAGGTCACCGCCTCGACCGAGGACGGCGAAATCATGGGCGTGCGGCACCGCCGCTTCGATGTCGAGGGCGTGCAGTTCCATCCCGAGTCGGTGCTCACCGAGCACGGCCACCGGATGCTGGACAATTTCCTCAAACGATAGGGAGGGACAGACAATGCCACCAATCACCCCGCAGGAAGCCCTGCAACGCACCATCGAACACCGCGAGATCTTCCACGATGAAATGCTCTCGCTGATGCGCATGATCATGAAGGGCGAAGTCTCCCCCGTGATGGGCGCCGCCATCCTGACCGGCCTGCGCGTGAAGAAGGAAACCATCGGCGAGATCACCGCGGCGGCCGAGGTGATGCGCGAGTTCGCCAACAAGGTCCATGTGGCCGATGGCACCCATTTCGTGGACATCGTCGGCACCGGCGGCGACGGCTCGCACACCTTCAACATCTCCACCGCCTCGATGTTCGTGGCGGCGGCCGCCGGCGCGAAGATCGCCAAGCACGGCAACCGCGGCGTCTCGTCGAAGTCCGGCAGCGCCGACGTGCTGGAGTCGCTCGGCGCGAACATCATGCTCAGCCCGCAGCAGATCGCCGACTGCATCGCCGCCACCGGGATCGGCTTCATGTTCGCGCCGAACCACCACCCGGCGATGAAGAACGTGGCGCCGATCCGCCGCGAGATGGGCGTGCGCACCATCTTCAACATCCTCGGGCCGCTCACAAACCCGGCGGGCGCGCCCAACATCCTGATGGGCGTGTTCCACCCCGACCTGGTGGGCATTCAGGCGCGCGTGCTGCAGCGCCTCGGCGCGACCCATGCGCTGGTCGTGTACGGCAAGGACGGCATCGACGAACTCTCGTTGGGCGCGGCCACCCTGGTCGGCGAACTCAAGGACGGGCACGTCTCCGAATACGAGGTGCATCCCGAGGACTTCGGCCTTTCCATGGTGTCCAATCGCGGACTGCGGGTGGCCGACGCCGCCGAGTCCAAGGCCATGCTGCTCGAGGCGCTCGAAAACCGCCCGGGCACGCCGCGCGAGATCGTGGCGCTCAATGCCGGCGCGGCCCTGTATGCCGCCAACGTCGCGCCCACGATCAAGGCCGGCATTGGGCTGGCGCGCGACGCCATCGCCAGCGGCGCGGCGCGCGCCAAGCTCGCCGATTTCGTGCGCTTCACCCAGCAGTTCGCCGCCTGAAGGCGCTCAGCCATGTCCGACATCCTCGACAAGATCCTGGCCACCAAGGGGCGCGAGATCGCCGCCGCGCGCGCGCGCATCGACGACAATGCCGTTCGCGCCGCGAGCGCGGCCGCGCCGCCGGTGCGCGGTTTCGAGGCGGCAATGCGCGCCAAGGTGGCCGCCG